>CP107926.1:4060000-4292500 GCA_036015235.1 Streptomyces sp. NBC_00433
GCCCGGCCGACCGTGGACGCGGCCTACCGGGCGATCGGGCTGCTGCCGCCGGCGTGAGACCGTACGGCTCAGGCGCCGGAGGCCAGCTCGCGGCTGCGGTCGCGGGCGGCTTCCAGCGCGGCGAGCAGGGCGGCGCGCACGCCGTGGTTCTCCAGCTCCCTGATGGCGCTGATCGTCGTGCCGGCCGGGGAGGTGACGGCCTCGCGGAGCTTGACCGGGTGCTCGCCGCTGTCGCGGAGCATCACGGCGGCGCCGATCGCCGACTGCACGATGAGGTCGTGGGCCTGGGAGCGGGGCAGGCCGAGCAGGATGCCGGCGTCGGTCATGGCCTCGACCAGGTAGTAGAAGTACGCCGGGCCGGAGCCGGACAGCGCGGTGGCGGCGTCCTGGTGCTTCTCCGGGACACGCAGGGTCTTGCCGACCGGCTGGAAGATGGCCTCGGTGCGGGCGAGGTGGGACTCGTCGGCGTACCGCCCCGCGGAGATCACCGACATGCCCTCGTCGACCAGGACGGGAGTGTTGGGCATGACGCGGACGACGGGGGTGCCCTCGGCGAGGCGCTCCTCGAAGAAGGTGGTGGGGACGCCGGCGGCGGCGCTGATGACCAGGCGGTCGGCCGGTACGTGCGGGGCCAGTTCTTCCAGCAGCGCCGACATGTCCTGCGGTTTGACGGCCAGGATCAGGGTGTCGGCGGACTTGGCCGCCTCGGCGTTGTCGACGGGCTCGATGCCGTAGCGGGCGCGCAGCTCGTCGGCCCGGTCCTCGCGGCGGGCGGTGACGAGGAGGTCGGCGGGTGCCCATCCGGCCCGGATCATGCCGGAGAGCAGGGCCTCGCCGATCTTTCCGGTGCCGAGGACGGCGACTGTCTGCTGGGTCATGGGGCCATGATGCCGTGGGCGCGCACGCGGACGCGGCGGCGTCCGCGTGTCGGTCAGGCGGTGCGGCGGCGCAGGGTGGCGGCTCCCAGGGCGAGGGCGAGCAGCGCGCAGCCGGCGACGACGGCGAGGTCGCGGACGAAGTCGCCGGTTATACCGGTGTGGTGGGAGACCTGGCTCATGCCGTCGACGGCGTACGACATCGGCAGCACGTCGGACACCCCGGACAGCACCGGCTGCATGTCGCCGCGCGGCACGAACAGGCCGCAGAGCAGCAGTTGCGGCAGCAAAATGGCGGGCAGGAACTGCACGGCCTGGAATTCGCTGGCCGCGAAGGCGCTGACGAACAGGCCCAGCGCGGTGCCGAGGAAAGCGTCGGCGAGCGCGACGACCAGCAGCAGCCAGGCGGAGCCCGTCACGTCCAGGCCGAGGCCGAGGAAGGTCAGCCCGGTGGCGAGCGCGGCCTGGACGACGGCGACGGCGCCGAAGGCGAGGGCGTAGCCGACGAGCAGGTCGGCCTTGCCCAGCGGCATGGCCAGCAGGCGTTCCAGGGTGCCCGAGGTGCGTTCGCGGAGCGTCGCGATGGACGTGACCAGGAACATCGTGACCAGCGGGAAGATGCCGAGCAGGGACGCGCCGGCGGAGTCGAAGCTGCGCGGGTCGGCGTCGAAGACGTATTTGAGCAGCGTCAGCAGGACGCAGGGCACGACCAGCATCAGCGCGATGGTGCGCGGGTCGTGGCTGAGCTGGCGCAGGACCCGGCGGGCGGTGGCGAGCGTACGGGCGGGATTCATGACGGGGTCGCCTCCGTGGGCGCTGCGGTGTCGGTGGCGCTGGTGGCATCGCCGGCCTGGGCGGCCTGGGCGGTGCCTTTCTTCTCGGTGCTTTTCTTCTCGGCCGCGTCGGCCTGGTCGACCAGGTGGAGGAAGGCGTCCTCGACGGTGTAGGTCGTGGTGCTGCGGCGCAGGCCGTCGGGGGTGTCGTCGGCGAGCAGCCGGCCGTCGCGCATGAGGAGCAGGCGGTGGCAGCGTTCGGCTTCGTCCATGACGTGCGAGGAGACCAGGACGGTCGCGCCGCGTTCCTCGGTGAGGCGGTGGAAGAGCCGCCACAGGTCGCGGCGCAGCACCGGGTCGAGGCCGACGGTGGGCTCGTCGAGCACGAGGAGTTCGGGCTCGCCGAGCAGGGCGACGGCCAGCGAGACCCGGCCGCGCTGGCCGCCGGACAGGTTCCCGGTCAGGGCGTCGGCGTGCGAGGTGAGGTCGACGTCGTGCAGGGCGCGGTCGACCTTGGCGGGGCGGTCGCGGCGATGGATGCCGAGGACGGCGGCGTAGTAGTCCAGGTTCTGCCGGGCGGTGAGGTCGGTGTAGACGGACGGCGCCTGCGTGACGTAGCCGACCCTGGGCCGCAGGGCGCGGTGGCCCGCGGGGCGGCCGAGGACGGTGAGGGTGCCGGTGACCTGCGCCTGGGAGCCGACGACGGCCCGCATGAGGGTGGACTTGCCGCAACCGCTCGGCCCGAGCAGGCCGGTGATCTGCCCGCGCGGGATCGTGAAGGCGAGGTCGTCGAGCACGGTACGGCCGCCCCGGACGACGTGGAGGCCGGCCGCCTCGACGGCGGGTTCCGGGTGGTTATTCATCATGAGGTGAATAACCACCTCGGGTGCCGTCGCGTCAAGCCTGTGCACTGTCACGCTCGGACGGGTGGTTTAATAAATGAACGGGCATTTATTAATGTCCCGGTGCGGCGGTGCGCGCGTGCAGGACGACGGCAACCAGGAGGTCCCCATGGCCGGACGCCCCCGCGGGGTCGGCGACGACGTGATCCTGCGCGCCGCCGCCGAGGTGATCGGGCGGGACGGACCCGCCGGGTTCACGCTCGCCGCGGTCGCCGGGGAGGTCGGGCTCGTCCCCGGCACGCTCGTACAGCGGTTCGGCTCCAAGCGCGGGCTGCTGCTCGCGCTCGCCGAGCGGTCCGCACGCGACGCCGGCGACCTCGCCGACCGGGTGCGGGCCGACCACGGCTCGGCGCTCGCGGCGCTGACCGCGCTTGCCGTCAGCACGACGGGAGCCCTCGACTCCCCCGACCGCTACGCCAACCACCTGGCCTTCCTGTGCGCCGACCTCGTCGACCCCGAGCTTCACGCGCACGCGCTCGCGGTGCACCAGGCGCAGGGCGCCGCCTACCTCCAGCTGCTGGCCGAGGCGGTCGCCGCCGGTGACCTGCGGGCCGGTACGGACCCGGTCGCGCTCGCCGCGACCGTGCACACGGTGGTCGCGGGCGCCGGGCTGACCTGGGCGCTGGACCGCGAGGGCACCCTCGCGCGGCGGCTCGAACGGGAACTCGCGGCCGTCCTGGCGCCGCACACCGAAGCACGTACGACACAACGGGAGGACGACGTATGACCACGGAGAGCCGGCCCTTGGCAGGCGCGGTGGCGCTGGTCGCCGGGGGCACGCGGGGCGGCGGGCGGGGCATCGCCGTCGAGCTGGGCGCCGCAGGCGCGACGGTCTACGTGACCGGGCGCAGCAGCCGTACGGCGGGGGCCTCCGACATGGCGCGGCCGGAGACCGTCGAGGAGACGGCGGAAATGGTCACGGCCGCCGGCGGCCTGGGCATCGCCGCACGCACCGACCACAGCGACCCCGAGGACGTCCAGGCGCTGGTCGCGCGCATCGCGGCCGAACAGGACGGGCGGCTCGACGTGCTCGTGAACTGCGTCTGGGGCGGCGACCCGCTCACCGACTGGGAGCACCCGCTGTGGGAGCAGGACCTCGACCGCGGGCTGCGGCTGCTGCGGCGGGCAGTCGAGACGCACGTCATCACCAGCCGTTACGCCCTGCCGCTGCTGGTCGCGCGCGGGCGCGGCCTGGTGGTGGAGGTCACCGACGGCAACACCGCCCGCTACCGCGGCTCCTTCTTCTACGACCTCGCCAAGTCCGCGGTCATCCGGCTCGCGGTCGCACAGGCCGCCGAGCTGCGCCCGCACAGCGTCGCGGCGGTCGCCCTGACGCCGGGCTTCCTGCGCTCCGAGGCGATGCTCGAAGGCTTCGGGGTGACCGAGGCGACCTGGCGCGACGGCGCGGCGAAGGACCCGCACTTCGCCTACTCCGAGAGCCCGGCCTACCTGGGCCGCGCGGTGGCCGCGCTCGCCTCCGACCCCGACGTGCTGGCCCTGACCGGCCAGGCGCTCGCGACGTGGTCGCTCTACAAGACCCACGGCTTCACCGACGCGGACGGGACCCAGCCGGACTGGGCTGCCCACTGGGCGCGCGACCTGGCCGCGGAACACGGCCCGCTATAGCCCCTCGCCAGGGGCGCCCTTTCGCCGGAGGCGCCCTTTCGGGGCTCTTTACGCAGGGCGGCGCCCGACAGGGGCGAGTGGGGGCACCCCCAGCCGACGGGGTCGGTGTGGGCCGGGCATGGGGGGCGGGTCAGGGTCATCCCCTATGGCTTTGGCGGTGGTCCGGAGGGACCGTTGCGGTATGAGTCGTTCATCCCGTGAAATCGCTGTTTCCGGCGCGGAAAAGCGGCAATTGGCCGTGGCGTCCGCGACCCTCGGCCCCTGGCGGCCCGCGGCCGCCGTCGGCGCGCTCGGCGGCGGCGTGTCACTCGCGCTGCACCTGGTGCACGGGCACTTCGGCCTCGGCATCCTGTCCGGCGCGATCTCGGTCGCGGCCCTGCTCTTCTTCAGCGTCGGCGGCTCCGGCGCCGTGCTCGGCTATTCCTCACGCGGCTCGGGCCGCGACCGGCGCCTGCGGCGCTGGGCGCGCTCGCACCCGTGGCAGGTGGCAGCGGTGCCGGCCGGGCTGATGTTCCTCAGCGACCTCGTCATCCGGCAGGCGCTGACCAGCCAGGGCTTCTTCAGCACCGTATGGACCGGGTTGTGGCACGGCGCCGTGGTCGCGGCCGTGGTGGGCACGGTCGGCGTGATCGGGGCGTCCCGCAAGTAGCGGCTCTGCCCTCCCCCTGCCCGGGGTCGGGTGGGCCGGCAGCCGGCGGCGTTCGTATCGCAGCGGTCGCTGCGCAGGCTCAGCCGGCCAGGCGGGGGGGCACCCTGATCTAGCGCTTGGGCCTGCGCTTGGCCTTTCCGCCCTTGGGGCGGTTCGCCTGCCGGGCGAGGGCCGCCTCGTACTCGCTGCGGTGCAGAGCCTCGCCGGGGGCTTCGGTGAGGGAGCGCACGAAATACGCCAGGAGGGCGCCGATGAAGCCGATCGCGTACAGGCTCTGGTTGTCGTTGGCCTGACCGGCCGGGCGGCGGGCGCTGAAGCTCTTCCAGGTGCGCTGGAAAGCCAGGACGCTGCACACGGCGAAGCCGACGAAGGCTATGGCGGTGACGAAGGTGCCGATCTCGGCGTCGGCCAGGCCTTGGAAGCCGAGCCGCAGCACGAAGGCGCCGGCCGCCGCGGCGAGCAGGGAGCCGACCGCCGCGGCGGCCCTGCGCCAGCCGTAGCCGCGGTCGTGGTCCACCCAGGTCGTGCCGAACCACCGGATGTCCTCCGGTGCCGGGCCGGCCTCCGGCCGGGTCTTCGTCATCTCGCTCACCCGACCAAGTATGCCGCCCGTCTCCGACGGTTTGCCCGGACTCCTCCCTGCGGGGTGCTGACGTGGTCAGGAGCGACATCCGCATGCCGGGGCTCGACGGCATCGAGGCGCCCCGTATCGTCACCGCCCTCCCCGACCCGGCCCGCGCCCTGGTGCTGACCACCTTCGACCCGGCCTCGTGTCGGTGGGAGGAGGGGCGCGATGGCGTCACCCGAAAGGGTGGTGGAAGTGGCATATGCCGTGGGTAGGCTGGAGAGATCCGCCAAAATCCCGCTCATGGGAGGAACCATGATCGCCGAGGCCATGTCGGGCACCGACCCTTCGGATGCCCGGCAACCCAACGGCTCCGCGTGGCCGATTCCGCCGGTGGACGGCTACACACTCGACCACCTCTACCAGCTCGACCTCCCGCCGCATACGCAACTGATCGACGGGAGTCTCGTCTTCGTGAGTCCGCAGCGGAAGTTCCACACGCTGGCAATCGACCTGTTGGTCTACGCGCTGCGCAGCACCCTTCCGGAGAATCTGCGCGTGCGCAGGGAGATGGCCGTGGTGTTGAGCCGGCGCACCGTCCCCGAGCCCGACCTCGTCATTGTCGACGCCGAGGCGGACGGCGACCTGCTCACCACTCGCTACGAGGCCAAGGACGTCGTTCTGGCCGTCGAGGTGGTGTCCCCCGAGTCTGAGTCCCGCGACCGGGACACCAAGCCGCACAAATACGCGGCCGCGGGCATCCCGCACTTCTGGCGGGTGGAGATGGCCGGGGAGACGGCCCGCCCCGTGGTCTACGTCTACGAACTGGATCCCGCGTCCAAGGCGTACGCCCTCACCGGCATCCACCGGGACCTGCTCAAGGTGACCGTTCCCTACGAGATCGCCATCGACCTCACCGGGATCGACCACCTGTAAGGCGGCTGGTCACTGCTGCGGCGTGAGGTGCTTCTCCAGGAGGGTGACCGCGTAAGCGGCCTTGCGGGTGCCGGATTTCGCGGGCTGTTCGCCGACGGCCTCGTAACCGGCTGCCTCGTAGTAGGCGCGCAGGGCCGGGTTGGTGGCGAGGCAGTCGAGGCGGCACAGGGGGAGGCCCGCTTCGGCGATGCGGCGTTCCGCCTCGGCCAGGAGGCGGCGGCCGGTGCCGGGTGGGGCGGTGGTGCGGTCGGTCATCAGGCGGTGGACGTAGCCGGCGGCGCCCGGCCGGGTGCCCCAGGCCGCCGGGTCCTGCCACCACAGCTCCCAGGCGCCGGCGACCGGGCCGTCGGGGCCGAGGGTGGCGATCCAGACCTCGCCGTCCGCGAGGCGGGCGCGGAAGTGGTCCTCGCCCAGCTCGCCCGGCTGCCACTGGTCGATGCCGCGGGCGAGCTGCCAGCGGGCGGCGGCGTCGCGCAGGCCGACCAGGACCGGCAGGTCGGCGGTGTCCGCGCGGCGGAAGGCGAGCGCGGGTTCGAGCAGATTGCGGCGCAGGGCGGCGACCAGCTCCGCGTCGACGCCCAACTCCCCTGCCGCGTAAGCCTCGACGGACCCGTACGTCTGCGCCATCGACGCGAGGAAGAGCCGCATCACGTCGGCCGGCGCGTGGGGATAGCCGGGCCAGCGCGGCGACTCACCACCGTGGTCGGCACGCCAGTCGGCGAGCAGGCGCTCCGCTGCCAGCTCGGTGAGCGCGAAGTCCTCGACGATGACGTCCTCGGGCACCCCCAGCAACGCCAGTACCAGAGCGGCGAGTTGACCGGTGCGGTCCTTGCCGGAAGCGCAGTGGAAGACCACCGGGCCGGCGTCCGGGGCGGCGATGACGTCCAGCGCCTGCCGCAACTCCTTGACGCCGTCCTGCGCGACCTCCATGAACCGCTCGGCCAGGAACGGCCCGATCTCCACCTCGGGCCCCAACGACGGCTGGTCGTAGGTCCGGTGCTCGATGCTGAGGTTGTGGTAGTCGAAGGACGGGTGCTCGGGCACCCGGCCCTTCGCGTCGACCTCCCACGGATACCGCAGGTCGATGACCGCGGCGACCCCCAGACCGAGGAAGCGGTCCCAGTCGGCACCCCCGAGCTTTCCGAGCGAGTCGGAGCGGAAGAGCCTGCCCCACCGCACGACCTGGCCGTCGGCGGTCGGGTAACCGCCGAGGTCACGGAAATTGTGCAGCCGCTCGAAGGATATGTGCCTGCTCATGGACGGCACCCTACGTCCCGGGCGGGACGCGGGCCGCCGGCGGTCGGCCTCAGACGCGGCGCCGACCGTACATCGGCGTGATCAGCGCGATCAGCACCGCGGCCGCGCCGATCTGCATGGCGTGCCGTATCCAGTCGACCCCGTTGGTGTCCGCGACGTCGAAGGCCGAGGCCAGGCCGTTGCCCAGCAGGCCGCCGATCGCGCCCAGCAGGATCGTCAGCCACAGCGGGATGGGCTGCCGCCCAGGCAGTACCAGCTTGGCCAGCAGGCCGATGATCAGGCCCGCGACGATTGCCCAGAGGAATGACATGTCTGCCGCCTCACTCTTGTGCCCCGGGTCCGTCTCGGGGTCTGAGGGCCGCATTCCCCGCCACCGCGGAAGCACTCCCTCCGGGTCCGGGCGGGACGCCACCGCCGGTGGCCGCGGCTCACGCGAAGGCGAAGACCGGGCCGGTCGCGGCCCGCAGGATGCAGGCATTGGCGAACTTCTTCCGCCAGTGGACGGGTTGGCCGCGGAATTCGCCCTCGGCGGTGACCTTGATCGGCTTGTACGGGTCCCGGCAGACGGCCGGCCGGCCCGGCAGCGCGTCGAAGTCGCCCTCCGCGGCGGACAGCGCGGTGCATGCCGGGAGGGGGTGGGTGCCGTGCGGTAGCCCGTCGCAGGACAGGGTCGCGGTGCGGGTGGCCGCGGTCAGCACGAGCCCCTGCCCCGGGGTGGGGGCTGTTGGCGCCGCCGCGCCTTGGCTTGCCGCGGTGAGTAGTGCCGCCGATGCGGCGGCGAGCATCATTGCTTTCACGGCACCACGACACCGCGTGCGCGCGCTCTCCCGGGTGCGCCACACCCGGACCACCCCTCGAAAGGGGTACGCCCCCTTGCGGCGCGTTGCCCGCCTTGCGGCCCGGCGGGGGCTTGTCGCTCCGTTCTCCCCCAGCGCTTCGCCCGGGGGTACCCCCACGCGCCCCTGAAGAACGCGTGCCCCTCTGCGCAGAGAACCCCCGGCAGGGGCGAACGCCGGGCGTAAGAGGACGCGAGCCCAAAGGGGCGCGGGGAACTGCGCGTCCGACCGCGGGGGACGCAGCTGTGAACGCGACAGGACGGGGCTGCCACCCGGGGGCGCGTGGGGGTACGCCCAGGCGAAGCTCCGGGGGAGAACTGCGAGACCAGCCCCCACCGGGTCGCAGGCAAGCGACGCGCCGCAAGGGGCTGCCACCCGGGGGCGGGGCGCGTCAGGGGCTGGGGTTGGGAGTTGGTGAGGCCCCCGGAGGGGACAGGCGTTCGCCGGCGAAAGGGGCGAGGGTCGGGAGGATGGCGGAGGGGCCGCCGGGGAGGCGGTCGAGGGGGGTCAGGAGGCAGGACTGGTGGCCGGAGGCGAGGTGGACGGGCGTGTCCGGGGGGAGGGTGGTGCCCGGGACGGGCCAGGCGATGAGCCAGGCGCCGGAACGGGAAGGGTGCGGGCCGACCGTGAGCGCGGCGATCTGGGGCCAGCCGAGGAAGACTTCCTCGGCGCCCGGGGCCCGCCGGGCGGCGATACCGCTGGGGCCGACGGCGAGGCGGCGGGGCCGGCGCCAGCGGGCGTAGAGGAACAGCGCGGCCCACCACGAGAGCGCGGCCACCGCGGAGAGGGGGCCGAGGAAGACCAGTGGCACCGGGTGGCGCTGCCCGAAGAAGGACCCGACCAGCGGCTCGGTGCAGGCCGGCGCGAGGACGAGGAAGAGCAGCGCCCAGGGGCCGGCTTTCCCGGGGGCGGTGAAGACCTGCTCGGGGAGGTGCGGCACCCGGAGTTCGGGGCCGGAGACGGGGACCGGGGTCGGCGTGCGGACCGACCGCGGCGCCGTCTCGAAGCGGGCGCCGCCGTGTTCGGCGAGGGCGGCGCCGAGCGCGGACAGCGGCTGGTCGAGGTCGTCCGTGTCGAGCAGGGTGTAGCGGGACCGCCCGTCGAGCGTCAGGCCGAGCGCCTCGACGATGCGCGGCATGTAGGCGTTGTCCGCCTTGCGCGGCAGGGAGACCCCGGGCACCGTCCACAGGACGAGCTTGGGCCTCATCGGCGCCGAGTCCTCGTCGGACTTCCGGTATTCGAGCGCGACCGCGTCGATCTGCTCCCAGCTCAATTCGGCGTCGTGCAGGGTCAGTCCGAAGCTGTCGGCCCGCAGCCGGAAGGGCCTGCGGGCCCTGCGCAATTCCGCCGCGCCGCGCAGCCCGCACAGCGCGGACAGCGCCGCGACGGTCAGCGGTCCTGCGGGGCTGGACGGGACCCCTCGTACCGCCAGCCACACGATGAGTCCCGTGAAGCCGGCGGCGGCGGCCCGCAGCATCCAGGCGCCCCGCTGCCGCAGCCGCCCGCTGATCGTGAACTCCACTTCCCCGCCCCCCTGTTCGTGCCCGGCTTTCAGGATGCGGGCATCCGTCCGGGACGTCCGCTGCCGGGCGCGGTCCGGTGCGGGGACGCGACCGGAATGCAGCGAACCGGTGAAGAAGTCACCGTCGCAGCCCTGGGAGTCGGGTTTCCGAACAGGAAGTGCGGTCGCGGGCCAACAGCGGGCGTCCGACACGTGCGCGGACCATTGACCATCGACTGACCGGTCAGTAACTTCTGCCGAGCACTCCCGACTTCCCCCCATCTCACCCGATACCCGCACCAATCGGCGCCAGTGTCAAAGGGGACGACAGATGTCGATGCGCATCCGCGTTCGTGGAACGCGCCGGCCGGCGGCCGTCCTCGCCGCCGGCGCCCTGGCCGTCCTCGGCCGGAACTGACCGCCGGCAGCTTGACAGCGGAAAGCCGCCCCGGGAAGTCCCGGGGCGGCTCACCAGCAACCCGCAAGCTCAGCCTTCGAGTTTGGAGATGTCCCGCACCGCACCCCGGTCCGCGCTGGTGGCCATCGCCGCGTAGGCCCGCAGCGCCATGGACACCTTGCGCTCGCGCGCCCGCGGGGCGTACACCCCGCCGAGGGCCTCCCGCCGGGACGCCAGCTCCTCGTCGGAGACCAGCAGTTCCATCGACCGCGCCGGGATGTCGATCCGGATGCGGTCG
This sequence comes from Streptomyces sp. NBC_00433, assembly GCA_036015235.1. NCBI lineage: Bacteria > Bacillati > Actinomycetota > Actinomycetes > Kitasatosporales > Streptomycetaceae > Streptomyces > Streptomyces sp. NBC_00433. Next base: position 4,070,616 of record CP107926.1, read on the forward strand.
CCGTCCTCGACCAGGGCGATGGTGCCGCCCGAGGCCGCCTCCGGGGAGGCGTGGCCGATGGACAGGCCCGAAGTGCCGCCGGAGAAGCGGCCGTCGGTGATCAGGGCGCAGGACTTGCCGAGGCCGCGGCCCTTCAGATACGAGGTGGGGTAGAGCATCTCCTGCATGCCGGGGCCGCCGCGCGGGCCCTCGTAGCGGATGACGATCACGTCGCCGGGCTCGATCTCCTTGCGGAGGATCTTCTCGACGGCCTCCTCCTGGGACTCGCACACGACCGCGGGGCCCTCGAAGGTCCAGATGGACTCGTCGACGCCCGCGGTCTTCACGACGGCGCCGTCCACGGCGAGGTTGCCGCGCAGCACGGCGAGGCCGCCGTCCTTGGAGTACGCGTGCTCGACGTCGCGGATGCAGCCGCCGGCCGCGTCGGTGTCGAGGGTGTCCCAGCGCTCGGACTGCGAGAAGGCCTGCGCGGAGCGGACGCAGCCGGGGGCCGCGTGCCACATCTCGAGGGCGGACTCGGACGGGGAGCCGCCGCGGACGTCCCAGGTGTCCAGCCACTCCTTGATGGAGCGGGAGTGGACGGTGTGCACGTCCTCGTTGAGCAGCCCGCCGCGGTAGAGCTCGCCGAGGATCGCCGGGATGCCGCCGGCCCGGTGCACGTCCTCCATGTAGTACGTGCCGCCGGGCGCCACGTTCGGCGCGACCTTCGCCAGGCAGGGCACCCGGCGCGAGACGGCGTCGATGTCGGTCAGGCCGTAGTCCAGCTCGGCCTCCTGGGCGGCGGCCAGCAGGTGCAGGATGGTGTTGGTGGAGCCGCCCATGGCGATGTCCAGCGCCATGGCGTTCTCGAAGGCGGCCTGGGTCGCGATGGCCCGCGGCAGCACGGACGCGTCGTCCTGCTCGTAGTAGCGCCTGGTCAGCTCGACGACCGTGCGGCCGGCGTCCTCGTACAGCGCCTTGCGCGCGGTGTGGGTGGCCAGCACCGAGCCGTTGCCCGGCAGGGCCAGGCCCATCGCCTCGGTCAGGCAGTTCATCGAGTTCGCGGTGAACATCCCGGAGCAGGACCCGCAGGTCGGGCAGGCGTTCTCCTCGATGCGGAGGATGTCGGCGTCCGAGACGTTCTCGTCGACGGCGTCGGCGATGGCGTTGATCAGGTCGAGCTTGCGGACCGTGCCGTCGACCAGGGTCGCGCGCCCGGCCTCCATGGGGCCGCCGGAGACGAAGACCGTGGGGATGTTCAGCCGCAGGGCGGCCATCAGCATGCCCGGGGTGATCTTGTCGCAGTTGGAGATGCAGATCAGCGCGTCGGCGCAGTGCGCCTCCACCATGTATTCGACCGAGTCGGCGATCAGGTCGCGGGACGGCAGGGAGTAGAGCATGCCGCCGTGGCCCATGGCGATGCCGTCGTCCACGGCGATGGTGTTGAACTCGCGCGGGATAGCGCCCGCCGCTTTGATCGCCTCGGAGACGATCCGGCCGACCGGCTGGAGGTGGGTGTGCCCGGGTACGAACTCGGTGAAGCTGTTGGCGACCGCGACGATCGGCTTGCCGATGTCGGCGCTGTCCACGCCGGACGCGCGCATCAGCGCGCGGGCGCCTGCCATGTTGCGGCCGTGGGTGACCGTACGTGACCTCAGCTCGGGCACGGTGTCCACTCCCTAGGGTTCACTCAGCTCGTACAGCTGGTACAGCTCGTACGCGGCCGCGACGCGCGACCGTGCCGTCGAGGGTACGCCCGTCGCCCAGGATCCGGACAACTCGTCCGGATGACGGAAGCCGCGGCTCTACGCGCCGGCGCCCGGGCGCACGTCCGGGTCGGTCAGATAGCGCTGGAGCGTCGGCGCGACCAGCGCCACCAGGTCGTCGGGCTCGGCCGAGGCGATCGGCTCCACCTTCACCACGTAGCGCAGCATGATGATCCCGACCAGCTGCGCCGCGGCGAGCTGCACCCGGAATTCCGGGTCGGGCACCCGCAGCTCCCCCGCCACCCGGGCCAGCACCCGGCGGCCGACCAGGCCGCGGAAGACGGCGGCGGCCCGCTCGTTGGTGACGGCGGAGCGGACGATCGCCAGCAGCGGCTCCCGGGTGACCGGGTTCTCCCAGATGCCCAGCATGAAGCGGGCGACCCGCTCCCCCATGCCCTCGGAGTCGCCCGCGGCCAGGGCGGCGGGCAGTTCGAGCGCCGGGCCGAAGGACACCTCGATCGCGGCGGCGAAGACCTGCTCCTTGGTGCCGAAGTAGTGGTGGACCAGGGCCGCGTCCACACCGGCGGCCTTGCCGATGGAGCGGACGGAGGTCTTGTCGAAGCCGTGGACGGAGAATTCCTCGCGGGCGGCGGCGAGGATGCGCTCCCGGGTCCCCGCCCCGGCTCCGGCCCGCGTCCCCGCGGGCCGGCCGCGGCGGCGGGGCGCGTCGCCCGTGGCGTCGCCCGTACCGTCGTTCGCGGACGCGCCGGAGGGCGTGCCGGGGGCCGTCGCGCTCATGCCCGGACCGACGGCGGGCGGGACGGCGACGGCACCGCCAGGTGGCGGCGGGTGAAGGACAGCGCCTCCGCGAGGTCGCCCTCGCGCTCGGCCGCCGACATCGCCCGCCGGGTGTTGACCTCGATCACCACATGCCCGCGGTAGTCGCTCGCCGCCAGCGACTCCAGCAGCGCCCCGCACGGCTGGGACCCGCGCCCCGGCACCAGGTGCTCGTCCTTCGCCGAGCCGCTGCCGTCCGCGAGGTGGACGTGCGCGAGCCGGTCGCCCATCCGCGCGACCATCTCCAGCGTCTCCGTACGGGACGTCGCCGCGTGCGACAGGTCCACCGTGAAGTGCCGGTAGTCCTCGCGCGTCACGTCCCAGTCAGGGGCGTACGCCAGCATCTCGCGGTCGCGGTAGCGCCACGGGTACATGTTCTCGACCGCGAAGCGCACGTCGGTCTCGTCCGCCATGCGCCAGATGCCGCGGACGAAGTCCCGGGCGTAGTTGCGCTGCCACCGGAAGGGCGGGTGCACCACGACCGTGGACGCGCCCAGCCGCTGCGCGGCCTTCCTGGCCCGCTGGAGCTTCACCCACGGGTCGGTGGACCACACCCGCTGGGTGATCAGGAGGCAGGGCGCGTGCACGGCGAGCACCGGCATCCGGTGGTAGTCCGAGAGCCGCCGCAGCGCGTCCACGTCCTGGCTCACCGGGTCGGTCCACACCATCACCTCGACCCCGTCGTATCCGAGCCGGGCGGCGATCTCGAACGCCGTCGCCGTGGACTCCGGATACACCGAGGCCGTGGACAGCGCGACCTTCACGCCGGATACGCCGCCGGTTCGCTTCCTGGGGTCCACTGGTTCAGCCACGGGAGCCAGCGTACGGCGGGGTCCCGTGCGTACGGTCGCCTCAGGCCGGCCGGCGGGCCACCGTGGCGCCCGCACCGCCGTCCGGCGGCCTTGAGGCGGGTGTGGGGTTGACCACAGTGCCGTGCGTGTCGCCCGCCAGGCCCCCGGCCGACGCCGCTCCCGCGGTGTCCGCGGCCATCACGTCCAGCTTGCGCAGGATCACCCCCTCGCGCAGGGCCCACGGGCAGATCTCCAGCTCGGCCACCCCGTAGAGGTCCATCGCCCCCTCGGCCACCAGCGCCCCCGCCAGCAGCTGCCCGGCCCGGCCCTCGGAGACCCCGGGCAGCCCGGCCCGGCGCTGCGCCGTCATGGCCGCCAGCCGCGGCACCCACTCCTCCAGCGCGCCCCGCCGCAGCACCCGCTGCACGTACAGCCCCTCCGCGCTGCGGGCGGCGCCGGCGATCCTGGCCAGCTGCCTGAAGGTCTTCGACGTGCCCACCGCCAGGTCGGACGGCCCGAGCCGGGCGAATTCCGCGACCGTCTTCGCGATCTCGGCGCGCACATGCCGGCGCAGTGCGCGGACGTCCTGCGCGGCCGGCGGGTCCCCCGGCAGCCAGCCGCCGGTCAGCCGCCCGGCGCCCAGCGGCAGCGACACCGCCGCGTCCGGATACTCGTCCATCCCGTAGCCGACCTCCAGCGAGCCGCCGCCGATGTCCAGCACCAGCAGCTTCCCCGCCGACCAGCCGAACCAGCGGCGCACCGCGAGGAAAGTGAGCCGCGACTCGTCCTCGCCGGACAGCACGGTCAGCCGCACCCCGGTCTCCTGCTCGACCCGGGCCAGCACCTCTTCCCCGTTCGCCGCCTCCCGCACCGCGGACGTCGCGAACGGCAGCACATCCTCGGCACCCTTGTCCTCCGCGACCCGCAGCGCGTCCGCGATCGTCCCGACCAGGCGGTCGACCCCGTCCGGGCTGATCGCCCCGCCCTCGTCCAGCAGCTCCGCGAGCCGCAATTCCGCCTTGTGCGAATACGCCGGCAGCGGCCGCGCGCCCGGGTGCGCGTCCACCACCAACAGGTGAACGGTGTTGGAACCCACGTCGAGCACTCCCAGTCGCATGGGCAGCACTGTAGCCAGCGTCACGAACTGCCGCTTTGCCGGTCCTCCGCCTCCTGGGCGGCGTCGTCGCAGGCCTGCGCGATCTCCGCCGCGCGGGCCTGCGCGAGGTGCCGGCGCAGGGTGTCCGCGACGCCGGCCGCGTCGGCGTCGTCCGGGATGCGGCAGTCGCCTGCCTCCAGCCCGGCGTCGATGGCCGCCTCGGAGCCGACCATGATCGGCCGGCCCGCGGGCACCACCTCCTGGCGCAGCCACATCACGAACCGCGCGGCTTCCTCGGCGCTGTTGTCCTCGATCAGCACCGTGTCCTGGGCCCCGAGGCTGACCATCCCGGAGAATTCCACCCCGTCGTCCGTCTCCGCCCAGATCCCGAGCCGGGCCCGGGTGCTCCCCGCCTCCTGGAGAACGCTGTTCGCCTGCGGGAAGCCTTCGCCGAGGCAGCGCGCGAAGCGCTCGAATTCCAGGCCCCAGCCATGCGGGTCGTCCTCGCCGGACTGGAAGAAGAACATCGTCCGGTGTTCGTACGTGTCGTCGGCGGCCATGCGCATCCTCACCCCGTGATCACGGAACGTAGCGGGCGTAACCCGGCACCGTCTGCTCCGTCAGCAGCGTGCTCCAGTAGGCGACCGAATCGGGGTCGTCCGCATCGATCTCGACCCCGCGCAATTGCGGGTACTGCTTGATCGCCAGCTTGTACTCGAACAACTCCCCGCGGTCCTTGTCGACGAGGAATTCCCTCCTGTCCAGCGGCTTTCCCGTCTTCGGGTCCGTCATCTCCATCAGCTGGAGCGTGGAGCTGTAGCGCCAGCATTTGTTCGGGTTCGTGACGTGTTTGGCTTCGACGGCGTAGCCGTCCGAGGAGCGCATTCCGTCCGCGGCGAGGGCGGGCTTGGGCCCGCCGGTGATCGGGATCACCCGCTCCGGATACCCCGCTATCCGGTATTGGTAGACATTGACCGGATTCGCGGGATTTCCACCTCCGCCGCTGAAGGTGACGGGCTCCAGGCCGTTCACCCACGTGGTGAAGGCCCGCTGGTCTGCCGGGCTCAGCGGTTTGGTGACGCCCGGGGCGGGCGGAAGGGGCGGGCGGAAGGGTATGGCCTGGTTGATCGGGTTGTACGCGGCCGGCAGCAGCCCCGGCACGGCCCCCGGGTAGGAGGCGAGGACCAGGGGGACGGGGACCGGCTCGGGGAGGGGCACCGGGAAGGGGAGGAGAGGGGGCTCGTACCAGGGGCGGGGGCCGGGGCGGGAGCCGTTCGGGATCTTCACGCGACCGCGGGACGCGTCCAGGGCGTGGGCGACGTCACCCAGCGCGTGGATCCAGGGATCGTCGCGGACGAGGTCCTTCAGGCCGCCGTCGTCCCCGTTGCCGCCGAAGAGGGGGTCGCTCCAGGGCGCGTCCATGTGGAAGGGGTTCGCCTTGTCGTGCGCGATCGCGGACAGCGCCTGATCGATGTGCGAGGCGTACTGCAGGCACGCCTGCGCGAGCTGGTCGCAGGCGGCGACCACGTTGGCGACCAGGGGCTCGTCCTGCTGGGCCAGGGCGGGGGGCGGGGAGAAGCCGACGAAGGCCGTGAAGTGGGCGCGGAAGGCGTCGGCCGCCAGCCCGGAGTGCGCCTTGTCCGCGGTGTGGCCGCAGCCCTGCGCGTCGACCAGGAGACGGGCCATGACCGTGCCGGCACGCGACCACGTACCGGCGACGTCCCGCAGCTTGTCAGGTGAACCGCGGAAGCGGCCGCCCGCATTGCCCACGCTCAGGTACTGGTCGGCGAAGGACGTCTCGCCGACGACCTCGGGCAGGTCCTCGCCGAGGCCGACGAAACGCTCGGAGCAGCCGCGGGACGGGTCGCCCATCTGGAACGTCGGATCCGGCTGCCGCGCCATGAAGCTCGCCGCGGTCGCGTCCTCCTGGCCGATGAACTCCCGGGCGCTGCGCATCAGCCCCGCGCCGCTCTCGCCGATCATGTACGCGCTGAAGCCCAGCTGGTCCAGCGTCTCCGCTGCCGCGGACCTGTAGACCTTGGCGAAATCGTGCCCGGCGTCGTCGGCGCCGGCCATCCCCCGCTGGCGGTCCAGCTCGTGGAAAACCGCGATCGTGGTGTCCCGGGTGCCGGTCATCACCGTGGTGACCAGCTCCATCGACGCGCCGACCATCCCGTCGGCGACCACCTGTAAGTCGGCGGGCAAGCCCATGGTCCCTCTCCCTCCCCCGGCTGCACTGCCCCCAGCGTAAAAGCAGCCCTCCCCCGCCCGCCGGTGGTCGGTGTGACGCGGCCCGAAACGATCGGACGGGGGTGCGTGGCCGCATTCGGCGCATTCCGGTCTTACGCTGGGCGCGTGGCAAAGGTGAAGGCCCGCAAGGGCGTACAGCAGACCGAACCGGTGGCGACGGCTGACGAGGCCGGTCTCGACTTCGCCCGCGCCTGGGTGGAGTTCGGCGATCCCGCCGACGAGGAGCAGGTCTTCAGGTGCGACCTGACCTGGCTGACCTCCCGGTGGACATGCGTGTTCGGCAGCGGCTGCCAGGGCATCGTGGCCGGCCGGGCCGACGACGGCTGCTGCTCGCTGGGCGCGCACTTCTCCGACGACGACGACGAGAAGCGGGTCGCCGGGCATGTGGGCCGCCTCACCGCCGACGACTGGCAATTCCACGGCCTCGGCACCGGCGCCGGCGGCTTCTGGGCCGAGGAGAACGAGGACGGCGAGCGGCAGACCCGGGTCGTGGACGGTGCCTGCATCTTCTCCAACCGGGCCGGCTTCGCCGGCGGCCAGGGCTGCGCGCTGCACGCCCTGGCGCTGCGGGAGGACCGCGAGCCGCTGGAGACCAAGCCCGACGTCTGCTGGCAGCTGCCGATCCGCCGCACCTTCGAGTGGGTCGACCGGCCGGACGACACCCGGGTCCTGGTCGTGTCGATCGGCGAGTACGACCGCCGCGGCTGGGGCCCCGGCGGCCACGACCTGCACTGGTGGTGCACCTCGGCGACCTCCGCCCACGGCGGCGGCGAGCCCGTCTACGCCTCCTACCGCGCCGAGCTGACCGAGCTGATGGGCGAGGCCGCCTACGCCGAGCTGGCCGCCGTCTGCGAGACGCGCCTGGCCACGTCCCTCCCGCTGGTGGCCCCGCACCCGTCCGACAGGCCCTGACCCGCCGGGCCACGCCGAGTGGCCGCACACCGTCGTCCTGAACGACCGCCGGGCCACCACGGCGGCGAGAGCTTCCGGGTCAGGCACCCCGTTCCCTGACGCCCCGCGCCGCCGTCATGCCGACAGTGCGGCCGCCTCCTCCGCTTCGCCGGCGTCCTCCGCGCAGGCGGTGACCAGCACGTCCAGGGACAGGTCCAGCGCTCCGGCCAGGGCCGCGACCGTGAAGAAGGCGGGCGTCGGGGCGCGGCCCGTCTCGATCTTGCGCAGCGTCTCCGCGGAGACGCCCGCGGCCGCCGCGACCTCCACCATGCTGCGGTCGCCGCGCGCCTCGCGCAGCAGCGCGCCGAAGCGCTCTCCGCGCCTGCGTTCCCACGGGGTCAAAGGAGTTCTCACCATGCCTGTGATACTAATACCGGTATAAGAATTGGAGGAGGACCACCATGGTGGAGATCAAAACCGACACGGCCCTGGACGCGATGCGCGAGGCAGGCCGGGTCGTCGCCCGTGTGCTGGCCGCCGTCGAGGCGGCCGCGGACGTCGGGGTGTCGCTGCGCGAACTCGACGAGGCCGCCCGAGCCGTCCTCACCGAGGCCGGCGCCCGCTCGCCCTTCCTCGGCTACCGGCCGCCCTTCGCGCCCACCCCCTTCCCCGCCGTGATCTGCGCCTCGGTCAACGACGCCATCGTCCACGGCATCCCCGACGACTACCGGCTGCGCGACGGCGACCTCGTCAGCATCGACTGCGGCGCCGAACTCGACGGCTGGACCGGCGACGCCGCGACCAGCTTCACCGTCGGCCGCGCCCGGCCCGCCGACCTCGACCTCATCGCGGCGACCCGCAAGGCCCTCGACGCCGGCATCGCGGCGGCCGTCGCGGGCCACCGCATCGGCGACATCTCGCACGCCATCGGGCAGGTCGCGCGTGCCGCGCGCTGCGGAATGCCCGCGGATTTCGGCGGCCACGGGATCGGGCGCCGCATGCACGAGGACCCGCACGTGCCCAACCGGGGCCGCCCCGGGCGCGGCTTCCCCCTCAAGCCGGGGCTGGCCCTCGCGATCGAGCCGATGCTGATGTCCGGCGGGCGGGACGCGTACGTCACCGCCGCGGACGGCTGGACCCTCCGTACGACCGACGGCAGCCGGGCCGCCCACATCGAGCACACCATCGCCGTCACGGCGGACGGCCCACGCGTCCTGACCGCCCTCTGACCCGCGCCCGTGCGCCTCGCTACAGCAGGTCGTCGAGGGTGATGGGCAGCGAGCGGACGCGCTTGCCGGTGGCGTGGTGGACGGCGTTGGCCACGGCGGCCGCGATGCCCACCAGGCCGACCTCGCCGATGCCTTTGGTGCCGACCGGCGAGAAGCGGTCCGGTCCGCCGACGAAGACGACGTCCAGGTCGGGGATGTCGGCGTTGACGGGGATGAGGTAGTCCCCGAAGGTGCCGTTGGCGATCCGGCCGGTGAGCGGGTCGGTGACGGTGGCCTCGAAGAGCGCCTGGCCGATGCCGCCGATCGTCGCCCCGATGATCTGGCTCCGGCCGGTCTTCTCGTTCAGGATGCGGCCCCCGTCGACGGCGGACACGACCCGCGCGATCCGCACCAGTCCCAGGTCGCGGTCCACCCGCACCTCGACGAACTTGGCGCCGAAGGCGCCGGACGGCGCCATGCCGAGATCCTGCGGGGAGGCGGGCGCGCTCGAACCGTCGGCGGACAGCTCCGCCAGCCCGTGGCGGCTGAGGATGCCGGTGTAGGACTCGCCCCGGGAGGGGTCGCCCTCCGCGTGGACGCGTCCGCCGCCGGCGGTGACCGTGTCCGGCGGGACGCCGTGCAGTGGCGAATCGGCGTCCTTCGCGGCCAGCTCGGCGAACCGGCGGACGAGCCGGCGGCAGGCGTCGCCGACGGCGCCCCCCAGCGCTCCGGTGAGTCCGGAACCGCCCGCCTGGGGCGCGGCCGGCATGTCGGAGTCGCCGAGGTCGAAGCGGACCAGGCCGAGGGGGAGTCCGAGGCACTCCGCCGAGACCTGGGTCATCACCGTGTAGGTGCCCGTCCCGATGTCGGTGGCCGCGCTGACGACCAGGGCGCTCCCGTCGCGGCTGACGGTGGCCCGTGCGGAGCAGGGCACCGAATACCACGGGTAGCTGCACCCGGCCATCCCGTATCCGATGAGCCAGTCGCCGTCCCGCATGGAGCCCGGCTCCGGATTCCGGGAGGACCACCCGAAGCGCTGCGCCCCCACCTCGTAGCACTCCCGCAGCGCCTTGCTCGACCACGGCAGGCCCGACAGGGGGTTGACCTCGGTGTAGTTGCGCAGACGCAGCTCCAGCGGGTCCATCCCCAGGGCGTGGGCCAGCTCGTCCATCGCCGACTCCAGAGCGAAGTTGCCCTGGCCCTCGGCTGGGGCGCGCATCGAGCAGGGGGCGGGACGGTTCAGCCGCGCCTGGACGTCCCGGGTGACCACGTTCGGGCACCGGTAGGCGAAGGCCGAGCCCGCGGACACCGCCTCGTAGTCGTCGTCCTCCATGGCCAGCGACGAGACGGTGCGGTGGTCGATCGCCGTCAGCTCGCCGGTCCGGCTCGCGCCGAGCGACACCTGCTGCACGGTGTCCGGCCGATGCCCCACGCAGCTGAACATCTGCGGCCGGGTCAGCACGAGCTTGACCGGCCGACCGGTCCGGCGGGCCGCGAGGACGGTGAGGATCACATGCGGCCAGACCCGCAGGCCCGCGCCGAAGGCGCCTCCCACATACGGCACCAGGACGCGGACCGAGCTTTCCGGGACCTGGAAGACGGCGGCCAGCGTCGCCTTGGCCATCGAAGGCCACTGGGTGGTGTCGTGGACGGTGAGCCGGTCCCCTTCCCAGATCGCGAGGGTGGTGAAGAGGCCGAGCGGGCTGTTGGTGTTGTCCGGTGTGGTGTAGGTCTGCGTGACCTTGGCCTCGGCCGAGGCCAGGGCCCCGGCGGTGTCCCCGCGGTCGCTGTCCGTCCCCCACGGGTCGGTCACCCGCGGGGCCCGCGGATCGAGCACGTCGAGCAACGGCTCCGCGCGCTCGTACGCGACGGACACCAGCCGGGCCGCCGCCGCTGCCTGCTCGGGGCTCTCGGCCACGACGAGGGCGACGTGCTGCCCGTAGTGCCGGATGAGGTCGTCCTGCATCGGCGGCGGCGGTGAGGTGCCGAGCGCCGTCATGGGCCCGCGTTCCAGCCGCGGCATGTTCAGGTGGGTGAGCACGGCGATCACGCCGGGCGAGGCCTCCGCGGCGGCGGTGTCGATGCCGACGACGCGGCCGGCGGCCACCGTGCTCCCGACGAGCGCCGCGTGCGCCTGACCGCGTGCGGTGAAGTCCGACGGGTAGGGAGCGGCGCCCGCCACCTTGCGCGGGCCGTCCACCCGGTTGATGCCGGCCCCGACGACGACCTCGCTCATGCCGCGGCCCCTGACACGGTGCGCAGCTCGCGGACGAGGCAGCGCTGCGCCAGTTCCACCTTGAATTCCGTGCCGGGCACGGTCCACGCGTCCTGTACGGCCGCCCTCGCCGCCCGCCGGAAGGCCGGCGTGTCGGCCGGCGAGCCGACGAGTTCGCGCTCCGCGTCCCACGCACGCCACGGCGTGGTGCCCACCCCGCCGAGCCCGATCCTGGCCTCGCGGATGATCCCGCCGGAGATCACCAGGGCCACCGCGGCCGAGGTGAGCGCGAACTCGTACGACATCCGGTCCCGTACTTTCAGGTAGCCCGAGACGGCCTCGGCGGGCAGCAGCGGGATCTCGACCGCGGTGATCAGTTCGCCGTGCACGAGGCGGTTCTCGACGTCGGGGCTGTCCGACGCCGGGAGGTAGAAGTCGGTCAGCGGGATCCGCCGTTCGCCCGTGGGGCCCTGGACGTGCACCACCGCGTCGAGTGCCACCAGGGGGACGGCGAGGTCCGAGGCGTGCAGGGCGATGCACCGCTCGCCCGCACCGAGGACGGCGTGCATACGGGGCACGCCCTCGACGGCCGCGCAACCGGACCCGGGGAGGCGCTTGTTGCACTTCGGGACGTCGGGATCGCGGAAATACCGGCAGCGTGTCCGCTGGAGCAGGTTCCCGCCGATCGTCGCCATGTTCCGCAGCTGGGCGGACGCGCCTTTCAGCAGTGCCTCACGGACCAGGGGCAGCCGCTCGGCGACCACCGGATCCGCCGCCAGCTCCTCCATCGTCGTCAGCGCGCCGACGTGCAGCGCCCCGCCCCGCCGCTCGGTGCCCGCGAGCGGGAGGCGCGTGATGTCGACCAGCAGGCCCGGCCCGAGCACGCCGTCCTTCATCAGATCGAGCTGCGTCGTCCCCCCGGCCAGATACGCCCCGCCGGGATGGGCCGACACGAGTCGCACCGCGTCGGAGACCTCTGTCGCCCGGACGTACTCAAAAGGCCGCATCGCCACTCCCCGCAGCCGCCACGTCGCGGATCGCCGCCACCATGTTCGGATAAGCGCCGCAACGGCAGAGATTCCCGCTCATGAATTCGCGGATCTCGTCATCCGATCCGGCCCGCCCTTCGCCGATCAGGGCGACCGCCGACATGATCTGTCCCGGCGTGCAGAATCCGCACTGGAATCCGTCCCGTGCGACGAAGGCCTCCTGCATGGGATGCGTCTCGCCCGGCCGCGAGAGGCCCTCGATCGTCGTCACCGTGTGGCCTTCGCATTGTGCGGCGAGGGTGAGACACGAGAGCACCCGCTTTCCGTTCACATGCACGGTGCAGGCACCGCAGGCCCCTTGGTCGCACCCTTTCTTCGTCCCCACCAGGCCCAGATGGTCGCGCAGTGCGTCCAGGAGCGTGACGCGCGTGTCGACGCTCAGGACAGCCGGGTGCCCGTTCACCACCAGTCTCGTGACGAGTTCGAATACGTCGGGGACCGCGGTTTCCCGCGAGGTGTCCGCGCCCATGCTCAGGCCTTCCGGAGATGAAGCCCGACAAGGGGTCAGGCGATGGCCGCGTAGGCGGTGACGTGCTCGATCCGCATCCGCACCAGCAGCATGCCCGGGACGCTGTTGCGCTCCCCGAACTCCCGCGCCACGTCCTCACCCATGTATCGCGCGGCGATCCTGGTCGCCCAGGTGAGCAATTGGCCGGGCTCTTCCGAAATCTCCACGCGTCCCCGCAGCACCGCGAAGGAATAAGGCGGCCGCTCGTCGTCGACACACAGCGCCGCCCGCTCGTCCCGCAGAAGGTTGCGGCTTTTCACCGTCGTATTCTCCGTGGTGAAGACGAGGTCGTCGCCGTCCAGCAGAAACCAGATGGGCGCGATGTGCGGGCTGCCGTCCGCCCGGACGGTGGCCAGCTTACCGGTGCGAGTGCCTTCTCCGATGAATGCCTTCCACGCGTCCTCACTCATCTGCTCAGCCATGCCGAGCACATTACGTAGCGAAGTGACGCGTCGTCCTCAAGGCACGCCGTCAACGGTGTGCGGACGATTCGGGATATCCCCGCACCCGCAGAAAGCGCCGCCCCCGGTCAGGGGCTCGTGGCGGTCGCGGACGGGGTCGGGGAGTCCGTGGGGGGCTCCGACGTCGGGGGTTCCGTGGTGGGGGGCGGCGACGTGGGTGGCGGGGTGGTGGACGGCGGCGGGGAGGTCGACGGCGGCGGGGAAGTGGGCCGGGGGGCCGAGCGGTGGGGGGAGCCGCGGAGGATCAGGGTGGTGTCCGCCGGGGCGAAGGTCACGGAGGCGCTCCAGGAGCCGGGGGGCGCCAGGGCCCGGACCACCCTGATCGAGACGGTGGCGGACTCGCCGGGGTGCAGGACACCCGACGTCGAGGACAGCCGGAGCCACCTGGCCGAGGTCGTCGCGGCCCAGCGGACGTCGGCGGAGCCGCTTGCCGTGAGGGTCACGAGGGTGCGGCCGGCGCCGGGGACGGCCGTCACCGTCAGGTGGCCCGCGCCCGGGGACGGGGACGGCGCGCCGGAGGGCGTCACCGTCACGGCGGTGACGTCCGCGTCGCCGGGGGACGCCGGCGCGGCCGGGCGGCGGCCGGCGTCGGAGGGCTGGGGGCGCGCGGCCCCGGCCTTCTCGTACGGGAGCCCCACCCCGTCGGGCGCCCCGGCAGCGGCCCGCCCCCCGCCGGGGGGCCCGTCGTCGCCCAGCGGAGTCGCCCGGTAGGCCGCCCAGACCGCCAGCACGGGCGCGGCGACGACGGCCGCGACGACCGTGGTCGTCACGGCCCGGTGCCGCAGCTGGGCCCGCCGCGCCGCCCGGTCCTTGAGGTCCAGCGGGAAGCCGCGCCGGTCGAAGCGGGGCGTGCATTCGCGGTTGCGGCCGGCCCCGGCCTCCATGGCGTGCAGCAGCGCCGCGCAGGCGGCGGCGCGCGGCGCCTCGATGAGGGCGAGCACGGCGGTGGCGTTCGCGTCGCCGCCGGGCCACGGACCGGCGGCGACGGCGCGCTCGGCCGTACGCCTGCACAGCGTGCATTCGTCGACGTGCCGTACGAGTTCGTCCCGCAGCGCGGGACCGAGCAGGACCTGGTTGTCCCCGGCGAGTCTGGCGAGCGAGGTGCAGTGGCCGGTGTCGACGACGGCGAGCGCCGCCCGGGTGCGCTCGACTTCGCAGGCGGCACGGGCCAACAGCCCGCGGGCCGCGTCCGCTTCGAGGCCGAGGACCGCGGCGACCTCGTGCGGCGGCAACTGGTGGCGTACCGCCAACTCCAGGGCCTCACGCTGCTCCGGCGTGGTGCCCGCGGCCTCCGGCCACGCCAGGGCGGCGAGTTGGGCGGTCCGCTGCTCGGCGACGGAGGTGGCGGCGCGGGCGGGGGCCGGCGGGGTGCCGGCGGCCAGGCGGCGCAGGCAGGACCAGCGGGCGAGCGCGTAGAGCCAGGGGCGCCGCAGCGCGGGGTCGCGCAGCCGGGCGCGCTGGCGCTCGGCGAGCGCGAGGACTTCGCCGAGGGCGCCGGCGGCGGCGTCGTGCTCGCACAGGACGGACAGGCAGTACGTGAACAGGCCGTCGACATACGGCTCGTAGTGCGCGGGCGGCACCATCGGCAGGGTGCCCTGCGGCCGGCGGCGCACACCGTCGCGCTCCCGCCCGCCGCCGGAGGGCCCGGGGGCCCCTGAGGAGGCGGAACGGGCGGCCGCCCGCGCGGCCGAGCGGCTCGTCCCCGCCGCCCGGTGCCTGCGGTGCGCACCGGTCGTCTGCGGGGTGGGGGTGGGGGTCTCCTGCCTGCTCATCACCGGGTGACGGTAGGCCCGCGACCGCCCCCGCTTCAGCGCTCCCCGCGGCCATTAACCCTTACGGGTAGTGATGCGCCCCGAAAGGGGAGACTTCCCCCGCTCGTACGGGTGAACGCACGCGCGCACGCTCGAACTCCGCGTCGCACGCCCCCGTGCGCGCCCCGCCCGGCACCGGCCGGCACCCGCGGCCCCGGCCCGGGTGTCGTACCCGACCGCTACGGTGGCGCCATGGCCACCCGCAAGCCCGCCCCGAAGGACCGTCCCTCCTACCGCTGCACCGAGTGCGGCTGGACCGCCGTCAAGTGGCTCGGCCGGTGCGGCGAGTGCCAGGCGTGGGGGACGGTGGAGCAGTACGGCGGCGTGTCGGCGGTGCGCACCACGGCCCCCGGGCGGGTGAGCACACCTGCGCGGCCGATCGGGCAGGTCGACGGGCGGCAGGCGACCGCGCGCTCGACGGGGGTGCCGGAGCTGGACCGGGTGCTGGGCGGCGGCCTGGTCCCTGGCGCCGTGGCGCTGCTCGCGGGCGAGCCGGGCGTCGGGAAGTCGACGCTGCTGCTGGACGTGGCGGCGAAGGCGTCCAGCGCGCAGAGTCCGGTGCTGTACGTCACAGGGGAGGAGTCCGCGTCGCAGGTGCGGCTGCGGGCGGACCGTATCGGCGCGCTCGCCGACCACCTCTACCTGGCGGCGGAGACGGACCTGTCCGCGGTGCTCGGGCATCTGGACGACGTCAAGCCGTCGCTGCTGGTGCTGGACTCCGTGCAGACCGTGGCGTCGCCGGAGATCGACGGCGCCCCCGGCGGCATGGCGCAGATCAGGGAGGTCGCGGGCGCGCTGATCAGGGCGTCCAAGGAGCGCGGGATGGCCACCCTGCTGGTCGGCCATGTCACCAAGGACGGTGCGATCGCCGGGCCGCGGCTGCTGGAGCACCTGGTGGACGTGGTGCTGAGCTTCGAGGGCGACCGGCACGCGCGGCTGCGGCTGATCCGCGGGGTGAAGAACAGATACGGGGCCACCGACGAGGTCGGCTGCTTCGAGCTGCACGACGAGGGCATCACGAGCCTTGCGGACCCCTCGGGCCTGTTCCTGACCCGGCGCGACGAGCCGGTGCCCGGCACATGCCTGACGGTGACGCTGGAGGGCAAGCGGCCGCTGGTCGCGGAGGTGCAGGCGCTGACCGTGGACACCCAGATCCCCTCGCCGAGGCGTACGACGTCGGGCCTGGAGAATTCCCGGGTGTCGATGATGCTGGCGGTGCTCGAACAGCGCGGCCGGATCAAGGCGATCGGCAAGCAGGACATCTACACCGCGACGGTGGGCGGGGTGAAGCTGACCGAGCCGGCCGCCGACCTGGCGGTGGCGCTGGCGCTGGCCAGCGCGGCGATCGACACCCCGCTGCCGAAGAATCTGGTGGCGATCGGCGAGGTGGGGCTGGCGGGCGAGGTGCGCCGGGTCACCGGGGTGCAGCGCCGCCTCTCGGAGGCGGCGCGGCTCGGTTTCACGCACGCGCTGGTGCCGACCGACCCCGGCAAGGTGCCGCCCGGGATGCGGGTGATCGAGGTGTCGGACATCGGTGACGCCTTGCGCGCACTGCCTGCGCGGGGGTCCCGGGGGCAGGCTTCCGGGTAGCTGTGCGGCAGGGCGGCTGAGAGGGCGCACGCCGGCGATCGGCGGCCCGCGGCGCGGACGACGTAAACTCACTCCAAACCGCACCGACCGGAGGAACGCAGTGGCAGCCAACGACCGGGCAGGCGCCGCCCCGGCCCGCAAGGCAGCGGCGGACTCCGCCAGCAGGTCCGGCACCGGCCAGGACGGCGGGCTGATGCGCGCCTCGCTGAGCGCCGTCGCGCCCGGCACGGCCCTGCGCGACGGCCTTGAGCGCATCCTGCGCGGCAATACCGGTGGCCTGATCGTGCTGGGCATGGACAAGACCGTGGAGTCGCTGTGCACCGGCGGCTTCGTCCTCGACGTGGAATTCACCGCGACCCGGCTGCGCGAGCTGTGCAAGCTGGACGGCGCGCTGATCGTGGACAAGGACATCACCAAGATCCTGCGGGCCGGCGTGCAGCTGGTGCCCGACCCGACGATCCCGACCGAGGAGACCGGCACCCGGCACCGCACCGCGGACCGGGTCAGCAAGCAGGTCAACTTCCCCGTGGTGTCGGTCAGTCAGTCGATGCGGCTGATCGCGCTGTACGTGGACGGGCAGCGCCGGGTCCTGGAGGACTCGGCGGCGATCCTGTCCCGCGCCAACCAGGCGCTGGCGACCCTTGAGCGGTACAAACTGCGGCTGGACGAGGTGGCGGGCACCCTGTCGGCGCTGGAGATCGAGGACCTGGTCACGGTCCGCGATGTCACGGCGGTGGCGCAGCGGTTGGAGATGGTGCGCCGGATCGCCACCGAGATCGCCGAATACGTCGTGGAGTTGGGCACCGACGGGCGGCTGCTGTCGCTCCAGCTGGACGAGCTGATCGCCGGCGTGGAGCCCGAACGCGAGCTGGTGGCCCGGGACTACGTGCCGGAGCCGACGGCCAAGCGCAGCCGTACGGTCGGCGAGGCGATGGCCGAGCTGGACACCCTGCCGCAGGGCGAGCTGATCGAACTGACCACGGTGGCGCGGGCGTTGGGCTACACCGGATCGCCCGAGTCGCTGGACTCGGCCGTTTCACCGCGGGGCTACCGGCTGCTGGCGAAGGTGCCGCGGCTGCCGAACGCGGTGATCGAGCGGCTGGTCGAGCACTTCGGCGGCCTGCAGAAGCTGCTCGCCGCCAGCGTGGACGACCTCCAGGCGGTCGACGGCGTCGGCGAGGCCCGCGCCCGCTCGGTCCGCGAGGGCCTGTCGCGGCTGGCGGAGTCCTCGATCCTCGAACGGTACGTGTAGCGGCCGGCCGGAAGGCCCACCGGGCCCACGGCCTTGCCCGCCCCGCCCCCGTCAGTCCTGCGACAGCACGAACGGCACGCTCTTGGCGCCGTAGCCCGGCAGTCGGGCCTGCGCCAGGTAGTTGCCGGGCGCGGCCTGCGCGCCCTTGGGCGTGGCGCAGTGCGGGGAGCTGGTCTTGCCGTTCCAGCGCAGCGTGTACGTGGTGGCGCCGTGCGCGGGCACCTGGAGCAGATACGGCGACGCGCTGCCGCAGTCGTCCGTCGCCCATACGTGGCTGTCGTCCGGGGTCTTGGTGACGGTGAAGACCGCGCTGCGCGGGCCGAAGTCCAACTTGCAGGTGACGGAGCCGGAGTTGGCGGCGTGCAGCTGGAAGACCGGGGTCTCGCCGGGCGCGTACGAATTCTGGGCGCTGGTCAGCGACAGGGTGACCGTGCCGGGTGCGCAGTCGGGCAGCGTCGAGCCGACCGGGACCTGGTCGCCGCCCGAACCCGTACCCGCGCTCGCACCGCCGGTGCCTGCACCGGCGGACGCACCCGACGACGAGCCGTCCGTGGCGCCCGCCGACGAGCCGGAGGACGAACCGGAGGACGCACCGCCGGTCGTGCCCGCCGAATTCCCGTCGCCCGCACCGCCGTCGGCGCCCGCGTCCGAGCCGGTGTCGCCGCCGCTCGATCCGGCGCCGCCGTCCGCGGGGGCGGTGTCACGGCCGCCGGGGCGGCCGCTGATGTGGGTGCCGCTGGGCGCGGGCCCCGCGGTGATGGTCGCCGCCGGGGAGTGCGAACCGGTGGGCGCGGACGAGCCCTTGCCGCTTCCGCCGCCGCCCGACGTCACCGCCCATGCCACCAGAACGGCGATCAGCGCGACGAGGGCGAACACCACGACGCGCCGCCGCCAGTAGATGGTCGACGGAAGAGGTCCGACGGGATTGCGCAACGAGCCCACACCCGAACTCTAGGGGAGATCACCCGTGTGCCGTCGCAACACCCGCCGCTCGGTGCCCGGTCTTTGCCGATGATCACGTTTACGTCGGCGGACGGTCGCTGTGGGTGGCGTGTGCGAGGATCGCGAGGCGATGAGCACAGACCTCCACCACACCCCCGAGTACCACGTCCCCGAACACCATGCCCCCGAGCACCGCGACCCCGGGTCCGCGGCCGCGCTGCACGAGCTGGTCATCGACTGGTTCGGCGCGCACGCCCGCGACCTGCCCTGGCGCCGCCCGGACGCGGGCGCCTGGTCGGTGATGGTCAGCGAGTTCATGCTCCAGCAGACCCCGGTGGTCCGGGTGCTGCCGGTGCACGAGCAATGGCTGGCCCGCTGGCCGCGCCCCGCCGACCTGGCCGCCGAGTCGCCCGGCGAGGCGGTCAGGGCGTGGGGCCGGCTCGGCTATCCGCGCCGGGCCCTGCGGCTGCACGCCGCGGCCGGCGCGATAGCGCAGCGGCACGGCGGCGAGGTGCCGCACGAACACGCCGAGCTGCTGGCGCTGCCCGGCGTCGGGGAGTACACGGCGGCGGCGGTCGCGTCCTTCGCCTACGGGCGGCGGCACACGGTGCTCGACACGAACGTGCGGCGGGTCTTCGCCCGGGTGGCGACCGGTGTCGCCCACCCGCCGAACGCGACGACGGCCGCCGAGCGGCGTACGGCGGCGGCCCTGCTGCCCGCCGACGAGGCCACCGCGGCGCGCTGGGCGGCGGCGACGATGGAGCTGGGCGCCCTGGTGTGCACCGCCCGCTCCCCGCAGTGCGGGCAGTGCCCGGTGGCGGCGCTGTGCGCGTGGCGCCTCGCGGGTTCACCGCCGCACGAGGGCCCGCCGCGGCGCGGCCAGTCCTACGCCGGCACCGACCGCCAGGTCCGCGGCCGCCTCCTGGCGGTCCTGCGCGCCTCACCCGGCCCCGTACCGCAGGCGGCACTCGACGCGGTGTGGCACGAGCCGGTGCAGCGTGCCAGGGCCCTTGACGGCCTGGTCGAGGACGGCCTGGTCGAGCCGCTCGCCAACGGCGTCTACCGCCTCCCGGTCTGACCGGCCCGGTCGGCCTAAGGCTGAGGCCGGCGGGGCCGCTCAGCGCGGCAGCAGCAGCTGCGCGACGGCCCCGCCGCCGTCCGCGGGCGGGGCGTTGCGGAAGGTGAGGCGGGCGCCGAGGACGCGGGCTTGGCCGGTGGCGATCGTCAGGCCGAGGCCGTGGCCGGCGCCGGAACGGTCGGTGGAGCCGGTGCGGAAGCGGCTGGGGCCCTCGCGGAGGAGGTCCGGGGAGAAGCCGGGTCCGTGGTCGCGGACGCGGAGGAAAGGGCCGTCGACGAGGACGTCGATGGGGGCGGCGCCGTGCCGGGCGGCGTTGGCGAGGAGATTGCCGAGTATGCGTTCCAGGCGGCGCGGGTCGGTCTGGACGACCGTGTCCTCGGCGACGGTGACGGTGGCGTCGGGGGCGAGCACCGGCACCCGGCGGCGGACGAACTCGGCGAGCGCGACCTCCTGGAGGTCGGCCTGCTCGGCGGCGCCGTCGAGGCGGGCGACTTCGAGGACGTCCTCGACCAGGGTGCGCAGCGCGTGCACCCGGTCGCGTACCAGCTCCGAGGGGCGGCCGGGGGGCAGCAGCTCAGCGGCGGTGACCAGCCCGGTGACCGGGGTGCGCAGCTCGTGGGCGATGTCGGCGGTGACCCGGCGCTCCGCCTCCAGGCGCAGCTGCAGCGCGTCGGCCATCGCGTCGACGGCGCGGGCCAGCTCGTCCGTCTCGTCGCGGCCCCGGCCGCCGATCGCCTCGCGCACCCGGACCTGCGTGTCGCCGTCGGCGACCTTGCGCGCCGCGGTCGCCGCCTTCCGCAGCCGACGCGACATGCGGCCGCCGACGAGGACACCGATGGCCGTGCCGACGAGGACGACGGAGACCGAGCCGAGCACCAGGGTCCGGTCGAGGTCGACCAGCACCGAGTAGCGGTCGGTGAAACCGGTCTTCAGCGACAGCACCTTGCCGGCGCCGGCCGGCGTCTCGGCCCAGACGACCAGCCCGGAGCGGGTCTGCTGGACGAAGGTGGCGCGCTGGCCCTTGCCGGCGTAGTTCTTCAACTCGGTCGGCAGGGCCGGGTCGTTGAGGGCGGCGTAGAAGACGAGGCGGCCGTTGGTCTCGTAGATGCGCAGCGCGGACTGGACGCGCTCGTCCTGGACGTCCCTGGCGCTGTTGATCATGCTGACCCTGGCCGCGTTGTGCACGACCAGGCTCAGCGCGACGACGACCAGCGCGGAGACGACCGCGATGGCGGCGCTGAGCTTCCAGCGCAGGGTGAGCCGGAGCGCCATTCAGGCCCGCAGCTTGTAGCCGAAGCCGCGTACGGTCTCGATACGGTCCTGGCCGACCTTGGCCCGCAGCCGCTGGACGTGGACGTCCACGACACGGGTGTCGCCGCCCCAGTCGTAGTCCCAGACCCGGGTCAGCAGCCGGTCGCGGGACAGCACGGTGCCGGGGGCCGCGGCGAATTCCAGCAGCAGCCGCATCTCGGTGGGGGTCAGGGCGAGGCGCTCACCGGCCCGGGTGACCTCCATGCCCTCCGGGTCGATCGCGATGTCGCCGAAGGACAGCAGGGTGTCGTCCTGCGGGTCGTCGGCGGCGCTGGCGCGGAAGCGGCGCAGCACGGCGCGGATACGGGCGACGAGCACCGCGCCGTCGAAGGGCTTGGTGACGTAGTCGTCGGCGCCGGCCTCCAGGCCGAGCACGACGTCGATGGCGTCGGCGCGGGCCGAGACCATGATGACGGGCACGGTCGACTCGTCCCTGATCCTGCGGCACAGGCTGACCCCGTCGAGGCCGGGCACCATCACGTCGAGCAGCGCGAGGTCGGGCCGGTCGGCGCGGAAGGCGTCCAGGCCGGTCAGGCCGTCGGGGGCGGCGGTGACCTGGAAGCCGTCGCGCTCCAGGGCGAGCGTGGTGGCCTCGCGGATGACGTCGTCGTCCTCGACGAAGAGGACGTGGGTGGCGGCCATGGGAAGTCAGCGGCCTCCGGGAGCGGAGGCTGTCGCTGTCGCTGTCGCTTTTGCCTTCGCGGTCGTGCTCGTGCTCGTGCTCGGCAGGTCCGGGTCGAGCGGGTCGGAGTCGGGCCGCGGCGCCGGCTCGGTGGACGTCGGCTCCGGCCGTACGGTCGGCGTCCGCGCCCCGAAGTCGGCATAGCTGCGCGCGACCTGCACGAAGTGGCCGTCGCGCCACTCGTACAGCACCGACTCCTGCCCGGTCGGATACGACACCGGGTCGTCCACCTTGTACACCTCGTGGATGATCTGCAGCTGCCCGTCCTCGACGCTGCCGTACACCGGGGGGCGCTCGTCGGCGAAGACGTTCTGGTATTTGCCGTTCACCATACGGTAGACGTACGCGGCGACGCCGAGGCCGTTGCCGCAGGTCGTGACGTTGACCACCAGGTCGGGGCCGTCGCCCGCGGTCAGGTCGCCGGCGTCGGTGGCCATCGGGTAGTCGTCGCCCGCGCAGGGCGTCAGGTCCTCGCGCACCCCCTGGCTGACGCTGCTGTCCCGGCGGACCATGGTGGCCAGCGCCCGCGGGTCGCGCGCGAGCGCGGGGGCGGCGGCGGAGTCGGCCGGCCGCCGGATGCTGGCGCTCGGCGCCGGGCCCTCCTTGCGGGCGCCCGTGCCGGTCGTACCGCAGCCCGTGACCACGACGCACGCGCAGGCCAGCGCGCCCATCGCGGCCGTACCGGGTCTTACGCGGCGCACGTCGCCTCCTCCTCCGCCTCGGGTCGCGAGTAGCCGTAGCTGCCGTGCTCCAGTTCGTGGCGCAGCCGGGCGAGCGCCCGGTGCAGCGTGCTCTTCACCGTACCGGTGGACATACCGAGCACGCGTGCGGTCTCCTCCGTCGACAGCTGGCCGTAGTGGCGCAGCACGACGACCTGCCGCTGCTTGGGCGCCAGCACGGTCAGCACGTCCCGCAGCATCTCCCGGTCGGCCCGCTGCTCGGCCCCGTCGTCCACGCTGGGCTCGGGCAGCTCACCGGTGGGCACCTCGTCCAGCTTCCGGTTGCGCCACCACTCGGTCCTGGTGTTGATCATCACCCGGCGCATGTACGCGTCCGCGAGGGTCTTGTCCGTGATGCCGTCCCACCGGGGGTAGGTGCGCACCAGCGCGGTCTGCACGAGGTCCTGCGCGTCGATCGGGTCCGGCACGAGGCGGCGTGCGCTGCGCAGCAGGGCGTCCTGCCGGGTCCTGACGTACTCCTCGAACTCCAATACCGCGCCGCTCGCCGCCATGGTGCCTCCGCCCAGCTTCCGCCCGCATACCGCTTCTGCGACCGGGCGCTTCCCCCCGGCAGGGCCGAAGCTACGGAGCGGATGTCTGGCTTCCGCGACTGCGAGAGCACAGCGGGCGCACAGCAACCCATCGGTTGTGTAACGGGCCGAACAAATGGGACGTACGACCCGAAGCCGGGCAGGCGCCGCGCCGAGGACGTCCTACGGCTGCCAGGGGTCGGTGAGTTCGTAGCAGTGCCCGCCGGGGTGCTCGGCGTACTGGCAGCAGGCCTCGTCCAGCGGCTCGGGCGCGACCGCTTTGCAGTCGGGCAGGACGACGAGCCCGAGGGGCCCCTCCTCGTGGCCCCAGCGGCCCCACACCGAACCGGTGTCCTGCCCGTCGAGGTGCATCACGTACGCGTGGTGGTCCCCGGCGGTGTGCGCCTGGAGCACGCACCGCAGGTCGCGGCCCGCCTGCGGGGGCTCGGCGGCACCTGTCGGCGCCAGCGCCTCCGCGGCGGCGGCGAGCCGTTCGGACAGCCGGCGGCGGGCGCCGCACACGGGTAAGAGGTCGGGAACAAAGTCGGTCATGCCGGCTCACGCTCCAGGGCGGGCAGCACGGCCCAGGTGGTCTTCGTGCCGTCCTCGTGCGGGGCCCAGCCCCAGTCGCGTGACAGGGCGTGTACGAGCGACAGGCCGCGGCCGGTCTCGCCGTACGGATCGGGGTGCGGGTCCATGACGGGGGGCTTGCGCGACCCGTCGCGCACCTCGACAAGCACCTCGCCGCTGCCCGCCGTCACCGCCAGACCGACGGCCGGGCCCGGCGCGTGCCGTAAGGCGTTTCCGACCAGCTCGCTGAGCACCAGCAGCACCGAGTCCGCGGCCTCGTCCTGCCGCCAGGCGACCAGGCAGTCACGCACTTCGCGCCGTGCGCGGCCGACCTCCGCGGATTCGGGCCGAAGGCCGAGGGAGACCTGATGTCGCGCCCTCATGTACGGCCGGGTGCGGGGCACGAGTGTGACGCTCGACATGGTGCGATCTCCGTTCCGAAAAGAGCTCGGGCTCCGGTACTTCCGTCATCGAGAAAAGCGGAGGCCACCGGGCGATCGCGTGGCCACCGGCATGTAAGAACGATGCAATTCGCGCATCGGAGTCGCCCCGGACGGGCATGCAGCCTCCAACGCGTGGTTCGGGGAGCTACGTTCGGAACGTCCACGAGTTGCAGCGCCGGAGTCGAGATGACCGCAGACGCCAGGCCCAACGCCGTCATCCGCGATGTGCGGGAAACGCAGTTCCGCATGAGCCGCGAGGAATTCGCCCGCCACGTCAACGTGACGGCGACGGCGATGGGCGAGAACACCGGGTGCACGGCCCGCCTCGTCGCCGCCTGGGAACGCGGCGAGGTCGCCAGCCCCCGCCCTGTCTACGAGCGCGTCCTCCACGAGATCACCGGCCGCTCCCTGGCCGACCTCGGATTCGCCACCCGCCGGGCACCGGCCGCGACGGTCCCCGTCATCCCGACGCACCCGTACGCACGAAGGGCGGATGACGCCGACATGGAACGCCGCACGTTCCTCCGTGACGGGGCCGGATCGGTCACCGGCGTCGCCCTGGGCCTCCCACGATCCCAGCAGTCCGGCCGCCGGATGGGCATGCGCGAGGTACGCAACGTCGTCGCGTCGACTCAGGCGCTGTACGCGCACGACCACGACCACGGCTCCGCAGCTCTGCGCCGTGAAGCCACAAAGGCCTTGCACACCAGCTACGAGTGGCTGAGCCACGGGCAGTACACCCTGGCCACCGGTCGCCTCCTGCGTTCCGCGACCGGGGCCTTGTCCATCGCGGCCGGTTGGTTGTCATACGACTCGGGGCAGCACGCCGATGCCAGGTCTCTCTACAACGAGGCCCTGGCAGCGGCTCGCCTCGCGCAGGACCCGTGGCTCGAAGCCCACAGTTTCGGCTGCCTCTCCCTGCTGGCAAAGGCCAGTGGGCGCCCACGCGAGGCGGTGAGCACCGCGCAGGCCGCCCGGAGCGTCGCCGGCCCGCTCGGGTCTCCCAGGATGCTGGCGTTGTTCGCGATGCGCGAGGCCGGCGGATGGGCCCTCATCGGCGACCGGGGCGCATGCGATCGCGCGATCGTCGACGCACACGCCCACTACTCCAAAGGTCAACGCGACGGTGATCCCGCCTGGCTGGAATTCTTCACTCCCGCCGAATTGGCGGGCCTGGAAGCTCTCTGCCGGGCCGACTTGGGGCAGCACGAGCGCGCCGCCTACGGCGCGGAGCAGGCGGTGCTCCTTCACGGCGGCGGCTTCGCCCGCAACCGCGCCCTCTACCTCGCCGATGTAGCCGTGCAGAACACGGTTCGCGACAAGCCCGATCTCGACGCCGCCGTGCACGCCGCGCACGAAGTCCTGGCGTTCGTACCGGAAGTGAAGTCCCGCCGACTGCTCGACGCGTTGCGCGAGGTCGAGTCCGCGCTGCGGAAGCAGTCGAAGTCATCGGCCGCTTCCGACTGGTTGGCGAAACACCGAGCATTGACCGCCGCCGTCTGAGGAGAGCCGAGTGAATCCCCCTGTGCCGAGCGATGGTCCAGCATCGACGGGCGAGACTGTCATCCGGGTCCACGGAGTCAGCCAGACCGGGCCATTGGTCGATGCCATGGCCGACATATGGGCGGA
Source organism: Streptomyces sp. NBC_00433 (assembly GCA_036015235.1). Lineage (NCBI taxonomy): Bacteria > Bacillati > Actinomycetota > Actinomycetes > Kitasatosporales > Streptomycetaceae > Streptomyces > Streptomyces sp. NBC_00433. The sequence continues at coordinate 4,096,164 of CP107926.1, forward strand.
AGCCCACCCGGAGCTGGCCACGAGCGGCGTCACCACTTTCCACCGCCAAGTCGAAAGCCACCTCCGGCACGCCGGATTCACGCTGGCAGTCGCCTACGAGGCCGGCACGCTGGTCGGCTTCGCCTACGGCTTCCCCTGCTCCGCCGAATACTGGTACGGCGAAGAGCTTCTCCCCCACATCCCCGCCGAGGCCCGCGAGAAACTGATGGGCCTGTGCGAGGGTGCCGTCCGCCCCGGCTGGCAGTCCCGCGGCATAGGCACCCGCCTCCACCACGCCCTCGTCGAGGCCGTATCCCCCCGCTGGACGTCCCTCCTCGTCAGCCCCGCCAACACCCGCGGCCGCGCCCTCTACGACCGCCTCGGCTACCGCTTCGCGGGCCCGTACCGCAATGGCGACGAGACCTATGACCTGCTGATCGCCCGCGTCGGCTGAGGCCGACCGTCGACACAAGGAGTCCGAACGTGACTGCCGAGCCCGGCCGCATCTTCCGCGAGGCGTGGATCACCGGTGTGCGCAAGCACTTCCCCGGGGAGCCGAAGCCCGGCTACGTGGCGCCCTGGGAGGGCACCCCGGAGTGGGAGCGGGCGTCGGCCGCAGCCGTCGAAGGGCAGGTCCGGGACTTCCTCGCGGTGAGCGACGGGCACGCGTCGCGGCTCGGCCGCGAGCAGCAGGGGCGGTTCGTGGCGACATGCTGGGTCGCGCAGATCTACCGCCACTTCGAGGACCCGAAGCCGGGCTACGTCGCCCCCTGGGAAGACCTGCCCGCCTGGCAGCGGGAGACGGACGCGGACATCTTCGAGGCGATCGGGAAATCCCTCTGACCTCTGCGGTCGGGCGCTCCCGGCCGCCCGGTCGCCGGAGGGCGACCGCTGGCAGCGGGGCAACGAAACCGCGCCGGCCCCCTCCGGCCGGTGAAGGCCGGAGGGGGCCGGCGTGGAAGGCGGCAACCCGGCCGGAGGTCAGATCGCGTCGACCAGCACCGGCTCGCTGTCCGCAGGGGACGAGTCGGACGGCTTCGGGGCGGCTCCGCGCAGCGGGGTCTCCACGATGAACCAGGCGGCCAGGAAGCCGATGACGCTGACCACGGCGCCCCACAGGAAGACCGTGTGCGTGCCGGAGGCGACCGCGTGGAAGTACGCGTCCTTCAGCGCGGGCGGGAACTTCGCGATGGTCGCGGGGTCGAGCTGGGCGCCGCCCTTCGTGGCGGCGGCACCGGCCGCGGTGGCGTCCATGCCGTGCTGGATCTTGTGGGAGAACAGCGCGCCGAAGAGGGAGACGCCGAAGGAGCCGCCGATCGTGCGGAAGAGCGTGGCGGACGAGGAGCCGACGCCGATGTCGCGCATCTCGACGCTGTTCTGCGCGATCAGCATGGTGATCTGCATGATGAAGCCCATGCCCGCGCCCAGGACGGCCATGTAGAGGCCGGAGGTGAAGCGGGTGGTGTTGACGTCCATCGTGGACAGCAGCGCCAGGCCGACGGTGATCAGGGCGCCGCCGACGATCGGGAAGATCTTGTAGCGGCCGGTGGAGGTGGTGACCCGTCCCGCGACCATCGAGACGGCCATCATCGCGAGCAGCATCGGCAGCAGCAGCAGGCCGGAGTTGGTCGCCGAGGCGCCCTGGACGGTCTGCTGGTAGAGCGGCAGGAAGGTCATCGCGCCGAACATCGTGAAGCCGACGAGGAAGCCGACGCCCGAGATCAGTGCGAAGTTCGCGTTGCGGAAGATCCGCAGCGGCATGATCGGCTCGGGCGCGCGGGTCTCGGCGTGGACGAAGCCGCCGAGCGCCGCCAGGCCGAGCACCAGCAGGCCGAGGATCTGCACGGAGCCCCAGGCGTACTGCGTGCCGCCCCAGGTGGTCAGCAGCACCAGCGAGGTGATCGCGATGGTGAGCAGGGCGGCGCCCCAGTAGTCGATACGGCCCTGGCTGCGCTTCTTGGGCAGGTGCAGCACGACGGTGACCATCGCGAGGGCGACGACGCCGATCGGCAGGTTGATGTAGAAGCTCCAGCGCCATCCCCAGTTGTCGGTGATGGAGCCGCCGACGAGCGGGCCGCCGATCATGGCGATGGCCATGACGCCGGCCATCATGCCCTGGTACTTGCCGCGCTCGCGGGGCGGGATCATCTCGCCGATGATCGCCATCACGCCGACCATCAGACCGCCGGCGCCCAGGCCCTGGAAGGCCCGGAAGGCGATCAGCTGGTCCATGGACTGCGCCATGCCGGAGGCCGCGGAGCCGATGAGGAAGAGCACGATCGAGGTGAGGAAGATGCCCTTGCGGCCGTACATGTCGCCGAGCTTGCCCCAGATGGGGGTGGAGGCGGCGGTGGCCAGCGTGTAGGCGGTGACGACCCACGAGAGGTGGTCGAGGCCGCCCAGCTCGCCGACGATGGTGGGCATCGCGGTGCCGACGATCATGTTGTCGAGCATCGCGAGCAGCATGGCGATCAGCAGGCCGACCATGACGACGCGCACACTGCGCTGCCGCGGTCCGCTGCCCGCCGCGTCCGGCGTCGTGCCGTCCGCCCCGGCCGCCCCGTCGCCGGGCGGCTCAGGCGACGACGGCTTGGCGATTTCGGTCTGGGACATTGACCGTTTTCCTCCCCCTGGAGAGGGCGGTGGTTCAGGGGTACTTACTTGCCGCCCGGCTAGTACGTATACGTAGCAGCAAGGTACGTTGCTTACTAGCCGGGCGTCAAGTAAGTGCGTAGCCTCGGAACCAGGCCCTACCGTGGGGGCTTCTGGCCGGTCACACTCCCCTACAAAGGGGTGACGTAGTGCAGCAGGAGAGCGACGAGCCGATGGGTACACCGCAGCAGCACCCGCAGCAGCGCAGGACCGACACGCGCCGCCGTATCCAGCAGGTCGCGTTGGAGCTGTTCGCCGAACAGGGCTACGAGAAGACCTCGCTCCGCGAGATCGCCGAGCGGCTCGACGTCACGAAGGCGGCGCTCTACTACCACTTCAAGACCAAGGAAGACATCCTCAGCAGCGTCGCCGAGGACCTGACCAGGCCGCTGCGGGAGCTGATCGCCTGGGCCGAGGGCCAGCCGCACTCGCTGGCCACCAAGCAGGAGCTGCTGCGGCGCTACAGCGACATCCTGTGGAGCACCTTCGACCTCTTCCGCTTCATCCAGGAGAACCAGGCGACGGTACGCGAGCTGACCGTCGGGGAGAACTTCCGGCAGAGCATGAAGGCGCTCGGCGAGCTGCTCAAGGACCCGGCGGCGCCGATCGCCGCGCAGGTCCGCAGCGTCACCGCGCTCTTCGCGATGCACGCCGGCATGTTCGTGACGCAGAACGTCGAGGGCGACCCCGAGGAGAAGCGCGCGGCCATCCTCGAGGTCGCCCTCGATCTCGTCGCCCAGGCCGAGGCGAGTGTCCTTACGGGTTGACTCGCCGACGGCCGGTCGACGCCTGTTCTTCTGTGTGTGAGCGCTCGATCACGGGTTCACGTTGTGGGCGCGCAGGAAGTGCAGCGGCTCGACGGAGGAGCCGTAGAACGGGGTCGTACGGACCTCGAAGTGCAGGTGGGGGCCGGTCGAGTTGCCGGTGGAGCCGGACTTGCCGATCTCCTGGCCGGTGATGACCTGCTGGCCGACGTGCACCTCGATGTGCGAGAGGTGGCCGTACTGCGTGTACAGCTGCGAGCCGTGCTTGAGCACGATGTTGTTGCCGTAGGCGCCGCCCCAGCCCGCCGTCACGACGGTGCCGGTGTGCGCGGCCCGCACGGTGGTGCCGGTCGGCACGACGAAGTCCTGGCCGGAGTGGGTGTTGATCCAGTGCTTGCCGACCTGGTGGTAGCCGGCGCCGAGCACGTAGTGGGCCGCCGGGGTCTCCCAGCCGGCTATCCGCGCCTTGCGGTCGGCGGCGGCCTTGGCGGCCGCCTTCTTCTTGGCCTCGGCCGCGGCCTTCACCTTGGCCTTGGCCTGCGCGGCGGCGTCCTTCTGGCCCGTCGCCTGCTTCTGCAGCACGTCGGAGACGCTGCTCGCGGCCGAGACGGCGGCCGGGGCCGGCGCTGCCTCGTGCGAGCCGCCGCCGGCGGCGAACGCCGCGGTCGACCCCAGCGCGAGCGCCGCGACCATTCCTCCGGTCACTACGGCGACCCGGCCGCGGCTGACGGACTTAGGGGTGCGGTTCTTCATCGTCGGGAGCGAGAGCTTACGCATGCAGAGATAACCTCACTGGGTGGGGATACCGAGCCGGTGCGGCCCGTTGCTCCACCTTGGTAACCCGGCCGGCGGCGGCCCGGCAAACACCCCTTCTCCTACCCGGGGTCGTAGGTGGCCGGGGTCCGGACCCCGGCGCCACCCGTACCGAAAACCGGTGAATAGTCCGTTTCGCCCCTCTGGTGGAGCGACCCAGGTCTCCTATTTCCGGTAGTACATGGCGTGGCTCACGTGCCACGCCTCACCCGGGAGGGGTCGCAAGGGGCTCGGGATCGGGCAGCGGAAAGCCCCGGCCCCGGACCTCTGGTGAGGTCCGGGGCCGGGGCTTTCAGGCCGGGGAGAGCGGCTAGCCCTCCTTGGAGAGGTTCGGGGTCTCGACGGGCGGGGCGTCCGCCACCGTGACCTTCTCCTCGCCGCGGAAGGTGAAGACAGCCGTCTCGCCTTCGCCCTCGACCTCCACCACCACGATGTGGCCGGGACGCAGCTCGCCGAAGAGGATCTTCTCGGAGAGCGAGTCCTCGATCTCGCGCTGGATCGTCCGCCGCAGCGGCCTCGCGCCCATGACCGGGTCGTAGCCGCGCTTGGAGAGCAGCACCTTGGCCTCAAGGCTCAGCTCGATGCCCATGTCGCGGTCGCGCAGCCGCTCGTCCACCGCGCCGATCATCAGGTCGACGATCTGCAGGATGTCGTCCTGGCTGAGCTGCGGGAAGACGATGACGTCGTCCACACGGTTGAGGAACTCGGGGCGGAAGTGCTGCTTCAGCTCGTCGCTGACCTTGTTCTTCATCCGCTCGTACCCGGACTTCGTGTCGCCCTGGGCGGCGAAGCCCAGGTTGAAGCCCTTGGAGATGTCGCGGGTGCCGAGGTTGGTGGTCATGATGATCACCGTGTTCTTGAAGTCGACGACCCGGCCCTGGGAGTCGGTCAGGCGACCGTCCTCCAGGATCTGCAACAGGCTGTTGAAGATGTCCGGGTGCGCCTTCTCGACCTCGTCGAACAGCACGACCGAGAACGGCTTGCGCCGCACCTTCTCGGTGAGCTGGCCGCCCTCCTCGTACCCGACGTAGCCGGGCGGGGAGCCGAAGAGCCGCGAGACGGTGTGCTTCTCGCTGAACTCGGACATGTCGAGCGAGATCAGCGCGTCCTCGTCGCCGAAGAGGAACTCGGCGAGCGCCTTGGACAGCTCGGTCTTACCGACACCGGACGGGCCGGCGAAGATGAACGAGCCGCCGGGGCGCTTGGGGTCCTTCAGACCCGCGCGGGTGCGGCGGATGGCCTTGGAGAGCGCCTTGACGGCGTCCTTCTGGCCGATGATCCGCTTGTGCAGCTCGTCTTCCATGTGCAGCAGCCGGGAGGACTCCTCCTCGGTCAGCTTGAAGACCGGGATGCCGGTGGCGGTGGCGAGGACCTCGGCGATCAGGTCGCCGTCGACCTCGGCCACGACGTCCATGTCGCCGGCCTTCCACTCCTTCTCCCGCTTGGCCTTCGCGGCGAGCAGCTGCTTCTCGTTGTCCCGCAGGGACGCGGCCTTCTCGAAGTCCTGCGAGTCGATCGCGGACTCCTTCTCCCGGCGGACGTCGGCGATCTTCTCGTCGAACTCGCGCAGGTCCGGCGGCGCCGTCATGCGGCGGATCCGCATCCGGGAGCCGGCCTCGTCGATCAGGTCGATCGCCTTGTCCGGCAGGAAGCGGTCCGAGATGTAGCGGTCGGCCAGCGTGGCGGCCTGCACCAGCGCCTCGTCGGTGATCGACACCCGGTGGTGTGCCTCGTACCGGTCGCGCAGGCCCTTGAGGATCTCGATGGTGTGCGGCAGCGACGGCTCGGCGACCTGGATGGGCTGGAAGCGGCGCTCCAGGGCCGCGTCCTTCTCCAGGTACTTGCGGTATTCGTCCAGCGTCGTCGCACCGATGGTCTGCAGCTCGCCGCGGGCCAGCATCGGCTTGAGGATCGAGGCCGCGTCGATCGCGCCCTCGGCGGCGCCGGCGCCGACCAGGGTGTGCAGCTCGTCGATGAACAGGATGATGTCGCCGCGGGTGCGGATCTCCTTGAGCACCTTCTTCAGGCGCTCCTCGAAGTCACCGCGGTAGCGGGAGCCGGCCACCAGGGCGCCGAGGTCCAGGGTGTAGAGCTGCTTGTCCTTGAGCGTCTCGGGCACCTCGCCCTTGACGATCGCCTGGGCCAGGCCCTCCACGACGGCGGTCTTGCCGACGCCGGGCTCGCCGATCAGGACCGGGTTGTTCTTGGTGCGGCGGGACAGCACCTGCATGACCCGCTCGATCTCCTTCTCGCGCCCGATGACCGGGTCGAGCTTGGTCTCTCTGGCGGCCTGGGTCAGGTTCCGGCCGAACTGGTCCAGGACGAGCGAGGTCGAGGGGGTGCCCTCGGCCGGCCCGCCGGCCGTGGCCGACTCCTTGCCACCCGAATAACCGGAGAGCAGCTGGATGACCTGCTGCCTGACCCGGTTCAGATCGGCGCCCAGCTTCACGAGGACCTGGGCGGCGACGCCCTCGCCCTCGCGGATCAGGCCGAGCAGGATGTGCTCGGTGCCGATGTAGTTGTGACCCAGTTGAAGAGCCTCGCGGAGCGACAGCTCCAGGACCTTCTTGGCCCGGGGAGTGAAGGGGATGTGGCCGGACGGGGCCTGCTGCCCCTGGCCGATGATCTCCTCCACCTGCTGGCGGACCGCCTCAAGAGAAATCCCGAGGCTCTCCAGGGCCTTAGCGGCGACACCCTCACCCTCGTGGATCAGGCCCAGGAGGATGTGCTCGGTGCCGATGTAGTTGTGGTTGAGCATCCGGGCTTCTTCCTGAGCCAGGACGACAACCCGCCGCGCGCGGTCGGTGAACCTCTCGAACATCGTTAATCGCTCCTCAGAGCGGTCGGGCAGTGAGGGGTCGGTCCCCTCCCTGTCCTTCCGCATGCTAGTCCCGCACAGCGGCGCCGCTCACGTATCCATCCCCGCTGCCACGGGGAAAGCTGCGCTACCGGCTGACGTCACTCCCACAACCTCGATGGTGCGAGACGATGTTCCCGCAGGCCAGGCGAATACGTCTTTATCAACTACGCCCGTGGCGAACGCCCGCCATGCCTGCCGTCACACCAGCCCTTCCCACTAGGTACTTCTTACCCTCAGCGACCGACAGTCCACACCGGATGTCCGACAGGTGTGCGCTACGGGCGAACAACCTTGCGCCACGGCGAACAGTTCAAGCCGGGCGCCGCTCCACCGGAATCGTACATTCCGCACACCGGACGTGTTCTGTCGCGCACGATACGTAACCCCCGTGCGGCCCCGCAGTTGCACTGGCATGGGCTGGTACGAGCACGAGCTGGGGTGGCCGCTGTCAGGGGGGCTGCCGCCGGGGCTGGTCACCGGGGTGCGGTTCGACGCGCTCGATGTGCCGGCCGCCGTCGGGTACGCGCTGCTGGCCCGTTTTCCGCGGCCAGGGGAGCTGGGTCCGGTGGCGCTGGACGGGCACCGGGTCCGGCTGCTGGTCGCGGCGGGCGCCGCCGAGGAGCTGCCGGGGCTGCTGGAATGGCTGGACTGGGGCGGCATCGCGCTGGACGTGGCCGCGCTCGGCGCCGGGCAGCAGATGCGGGCGCCGGCGCACCCCGAGTGGCACCGCCGGGAGGCCGCATACGACCGGTCTGCGCCGGTGTGGCTGCGGCCTCCCCGGCCGGGCGTCGACGTGGAGGCCACCCTGCCCGCGCTGCGGGTCACCGGAGGAGCCGATGGATCGGGGGTTCCCATCGGCCTTCCGGTGCTCGTCGCGGCGCTGGCGACGGCCTGCCACCGGGTCGCACTGCGGGCGCGCACCCAGGATCAGCCGTGGGCCTTCTCGTACGCCTCACGGATCGTGGCCGGCACCCGGCCGCGGTCGTTGACCTCGTAGCCCTTCTCCTTCGCCCACGCGCGGATCTTGGCGGTGTCGGGACCGGACGCCCCGCCCCCGCGCACCGCCTTGGTACGGCCGCGCCCGACCCGGCCGCCCGTCCTGCGACCACTGTCCGTGTACGGGTTGAGCAGCCCGCGCAGCTTGTCGGCATTCGCCGTGGTGAGGTCGATCTCGTACGTCACACCATCGAGTGCGAACGTCACGGTCTCGTCCGCCTCACCACCGTCGAGGTCGTCTACGAGAAGGACCTGAACCTTCTGTGCCACCGGCTTCCCTTTCATCGAAAACGGATTAACGGTAAAAGCAAAGCGCCTTTGCGGGAAAAACACAAACCCCTTGCACGAAGAGGTCCGCCCGAGACCGTGCGATCCGGACAAACCGGAACCTCACAGTTGCAGCAGCATGCGGCTGTTGCCCAAGGTGTTCGGTTTCACGCGCTCCAGGTCCAGGAACTCGGCGACTCCCTCGTCATTGGAACGCAGCAGCTCCCCGAACACATCGCCGTCCACAGGCGTGTCCCCGGTCTCCCGGAAGCCGTGCTTCGCGAAGAAGTCCACTTCGAACGTGAGGCAGAAAATTCGGCGCACTCCCAGCCACCGGGCGGTCTGCAGCAACTTCGCCAGCAACTGGTGACCGACGCCGGCGCCGCGCAGGGCCGGGTCCACCGCAAGCGTCCTGACCTCGGCCAGGTCCTCCCACATCACGTGCAGGGCGCCGCAGGCCACGACGGCGGCGTCCTCGTCCCGTTCCGCGACCCAGAACTCCTGGATGTCCTCATAAAGCGTCACCGTCGGCTTGTCGAGCAGGATGCGGTCGCGCACATACGAGTCCAGCAACCGCCGTACCGCGGGGACATCGGCGGTGCGGGCCCTGCGGATGGTGACGTCATTCGACACGAGGGGCATGGACGGACGCTATCGTCCTTCGGCTTCCGTCGGACCCGAGGGGTCCACGGACTGGATGATGCGCATTGCGTCACGGACCGCTTCACGCTGTTCCGGCGACATCATGCCGAAGAAGTGCACGAGGGCCGCGGCGGGGTTGTCGCTCGCGGCCCAGGCTTCGTTCATCAGTGCGGCCGAGTATGCGGCTCGCGTCGATACCGCCTCATAGCGATAAGCGCGCCCATCGGCCTCCCTGCGCAGCCACCCCTTCTGGCGCAGGTTGTCCATTACGGTCATCACGGTGGTGTAGGCGATGGTCCGCTCCCGCGCCAGGTCCTCAAGAACCTCACGAACGGTGACCGGCCGGTTCCACTCCCACACCCGGGTCATGACGGCGTCTTCGAGGTCTCCCAATGGCCGGGGCACACTCGGAATACTAAGCGCTGGTAAGGCTAAATGCCCGGAATGCGAACCCGTCGGGGATTCGGGGGTCAGTTGTCCTCTGCGGCGGCACGCTGCGCCGCCTCCGCCCTGGCGAAGGCGGCGTCCACCGCCGCGTCCTCCCTGGCCTTGTTGGCGCCGCCCTGGTGCTTGATCATCGTGACGATCACGCAGATGAAGAAGATCGCCATGACCAGCGGGGGCACGATCGCGGATACGTAGTCCATGGCGCCAGCGTAGCCACGCCTTCCCGGCGCCTTGCATACGGGTGCCCCGGCGCGCGGCCGGGGCACCCTTTCCCCGCAAAATCAGCGGTGCGGTCGGCAGTGCGGTCAGCAGGCCCGGCGCGGGCCCACCAGGACGGCCAGCGCGGCCATCGCGTCCTCGTCCTCGGGGCGCGGCGCGGGACGGCGTCCGGGCGGCCAGATCTCGGCGGGGGTCGGCGTCCGGCGGCCCGGGTCGGGCGCCGGGGGCTTGGGGGTGCCGGGAGCGGGCTTGTTCTCCGGTTCGGGCTCGGCGTCGGGTCCCTCGCCGGCGGCGGACGTGCCGGGGAGGGCGAGCAGGCGGCGCGGCGCGGGCATATGGGCCTCCAGACGCAGTGGTACTCCGTTGTCTGCCAGGTTTTCGGTTGCCAGGTCTTCGCAGTGGCGCAGCAGTGCGGTACGCCGGTGGTGCTCGGGGCTGCCGGTGGCCTGCGCGCGCAGGCCGCGCAGCGCGGCGAGGTCGTCGGCGCCCGGCGGGTACCCCGACGCCACGGCGGCGGTGAGCCGCTCCAGATAGCCGGCGGCCGAGCCGGGCAGCGCCTCGCGGTAGCGGCGCAGCTCCGCCAGCAGGAAGCCGCGCAGCCGCCCCGCCTCCCTGGCCGCCTCGTCCACCGCCTCGGCGAGCCTGAGGCAGTCCCGGACATGCTCGGCGGCCGGGCGGTGCGTGGCGGCCGCCGCGCTCGGCGCGACGGCCACGGCGGTCCTGCTGGGGTGCAGCACCTCCGCGAGTGCGCGCCGCAGAACGCGCACCTCGTCCGCGCTGAACGCCATGCCGCCTCGGGTTCCGTGTGGCGAAGGCATGCCTGGACTTTAAGTGGTAAGCGGACAAATGCTCCGCAATTACCGCCCACGGTGCGTCGTGCCCCCGGCGGCGCATTTCCGGCGGGTCAGGTGGTGGAGACGTTCCGCTCATAGACCAGGCGCAGGCCGATGAGCGTCAGCCACGGCTCGTGGGTGTCGATGATCGACGCCTCGTTCAGCACCAGCGGCGCCAGGCCGCCGGTGGCGATGACCGTGACGTCGTCGGGGTCGGCGGCCAGCTCGCGGGCCATGCGCTCGGCGATGCCGTCCGCCTGGCCGGCGAAACCGTAGAGGATGCCGGACTGCATCGCCTCGATCGTGTTCTTGCCGATCACGCTGCGCGGCCTGGCCAGCTCGATCTTGCGCAGCTGGGCGCCGCGGACGCCGAGGGCGTCCACCGAAATCTCGATGCCCGGGGCGATGGCGCCGCCGATGTACTCACCGCGGGCGGACACCGCGTCGAAGGTGGTGGCGGTGCCGAAGTCGACCACGATGCACGGGCCGCCGTAGAGGTGGACGGCGGCCAGCGAGTTGATGATCCGGTCGGAGCCGACCTCCTTGGGGTGGTCGACCAGGATCGGCACCCCGGTCTTGACGCCCGGCTCGACCAGCACGGCCGGCACGTCGCCGTAGTAGCGGCGGGTCACCTCGCGCAGCTCGTGCAGCACCGAGGGGACCGTCGAGCAGATCGCGATCCCGTCGATGCCGTCGCCGAGGTCGCCCAGCAGCGGATGCATGCCCATCAGGCCCTGGAGCAGCACCGCGAGCTCGTCGGCGGTGCGCCGGGCATCGGTGGAGATGCGCCAGTGCTCGACGATCTCCTCGCCGTCGAAGAGCCCCAGGACGGTGTGGGTGTTGCCGACGTCGATGGTGAGCAGCATCCGCCTCTACGCTTCCGCTCGCAGGTCGAGGCCGATGTCCAGGATCGGGGAGGAGTGGGTCAGCGCGCCCACCGCCAGGAAGTTGACGCCGGTCTCGGCATAGGCGCGGGCCGTCTCCAGCGTCAGCCGGCCCGAGGACTCCAGGAAGGCCTGGCCGCCGACGATCGCCACGGCTTCCGCGGTCTCCGCCGGGGTGAAGTTGTCCAGCAGGATCAGGTCGGCGCCGGCGTCGAGCACCTCGCGCACCTGGTGCAGGGTGTCGACCTCGACCTCGATCGGCACGTCGGGGAATTCCGCCCGCACCAGCTTGAAGGCCTGGGCGACCCCGCCCGCGGCGACCACGTGGTTGTCCTTGACCAGGGCCGCGTCGGACAGCGACATGCGGTGGTTGGCGCCGCCGCCGCAGCGGACCGCGTACTTCTCCAGCGCCCGCAGGCCCGGCGTGGTCTTGCGGGTGTCGCGCACCTGCGTCCTGGTGCCCTCCAGCAGGTCCGCCCAGGCGCGGGTGGTGGTCGCGATGCCGGACAGCCGGCACAGCAGGTTGAGCGCGCTGCGCTCGGCGGTCAGCAGGTCGCGGGTCCTGGTGCGTACCGTCAGCAGCTTCTGCCCGGCGGCGACCCGGTCGCCGTCCTCCACGTGCCGCTCGACCTCGAACTCGTCGGTGCACACCACCGACAGCACCGCCTCGGCGACCCGCAGGCCCGCGACCGTGCCGGCCTCGCGGGCGGTGAAGTCGCCGACCGCCCTGGACTCCTCGGGGACGGTGGCGACCGTGGTGATGTCCACGCCCTGGTCGAGGTCCTCCTCGATGGCCATGTGCGCGATGTCCTCGACCTGGACCGGGTCCAGGCCCGCGTCGGCGATCAGCTGCGCCAGGTCCGGGTCGAGGCCGCACTCCAGCGGGTCGATCTCGTAGTCCGCGCCCTCGGCGCCGCATCCGCAGCCGTCCCCGCAGCCGCCACCGCCGCTCGCCTCGTCCGGCGGGCCGAACTGCGGCAGCGGGAGGGAGACGGGCTGCGGGCGGTCGGGGCTGGTCACTGGTGCTCCTTCTGAGGCGGTGCCTGGGCGGTACGGGTGCGGTGCGCTGGCCTACGGGGCCACGGGCGGGCGCCCCGGGGACCCATCATCCCCGACGGCGGCCGCCGCCCGCGCGGCACGGACCGGCGGGAAGTCCGGGCCCGGAGTCGTACGGACGTCGAGCGTGCGGTGCGGGGTGAGGCGTACGACGAGGTGGCGCCGCCAGTCGCGGTCGTCGCGGTCGGGCCGGTCCTCGCGCCAGTGGCAGCCGCGGGTCTCCTCGCGGCGCCGGGCGGCGGCGACCAGGACCCGCGCGACCAGACTCAGATTGGTGGACTCCCACGTCTCCACGCAAGGCTCCGCGGTCTTGCCTTCCCTGTCGTACGCCTCCACCGCCGCGGTGTGCAGCCGCTCCAGCGCCCCCGCGGCGACCGTCAGGGACTCCGCGCTGCGCAGCACGCCCGCGCCCGCCGTCATGATGCGCTGCACCTCGTAGCGGGCCTCCGAGGCCAGCAGCGGGGCGCCGCCGGACGCGGGGACCACCGGCTCCGCGGGCGACCGCGCGGGGTCGGCGAGCACGGCCAGCACGTCGGCGGCGATCCGCTCGGCGAAGACCAGGCCCTCGAGCAGCGAGTTCGACGCCAGCCGGTTGGCGCCGTGCACACCGGTGCAGGCGACCTCGCCGCACGCGTAGAGGCCCGGCACCGTGGTGCGCCCCGAGAGGTCGGTGCGGACACCGCCCGAGGCGTAGTGCGCGGCGGGCGCGACCGGGATCAGCCCGGTCACCGGGTCGATGCCGTGCGCGCGGCAGGCGGCGAGGATCGTCGGGAAGCGCTCGGCCCACATCCGCGGCCCGAAATGCCGGCCGTCGAGGTACATGTGCTCGGCGCCGGTCTCCTGCATCCGCCGCATGATGCCCTTGGCGACGATGTCCCGCGGCGCCAGCTCGGCCTGCTCGTGCTGCCCGACCATGAAGCGGACGCCTTCGGCGTCGACGAGATACGCGCCCTCCCCGCGCACCGCCTCCGACACCAGCGGCTGCTGGCCCTCCGCGTCCGGGCCGAGCCACAGCACGGTGGGGTGGAACTGCACGAACTCGATGTCGCTGACCTCGGCGCCCGCGCGCAGCGCCAGGGCCACGCCGTCGCCGGTCGACACCGCGGGATTGGTCGTCGCCGAGAACACCTGGCCCATCCCGCCGGTGGCCAGGACCACGGCTCGGCAATGGACCGCGCCGACACCGTCGCGGCGGCCCTGGCCCATCACATGCAGGGTGACGCCGGCGGTGCGGCCCTCGGCGTCGTTCAGCAGGTCCAGGACCAGCGCGTTCTCGATCAGTTCCAGATTCGGGCCGCCGTCCCGGGCGGTGCCCGCGGCCCTTACCGCGTCTATCAGCGCGCGGGACACTTCCGCGCCGGTCGCGTCCCCGCCCGCGTGCGCGATACGCCGCCGGTGGTGCCCGCCCTCCCGGGTCAGCAGGATCTCGCCGCTGGCCGGGTCGGTGTCGAAGCGCGCCCCGGTCGCGATCAGCCGCCTCACCGCGTCGGGGCCCTCGCCCACCAGCGCCCTGACGGCCGCCTCGTCGCACAGCCCCGCGCCCGCGACCAGGGTGTCGTCCAGGTGCTGCTCGGGGGTGTCGCCGTCGCCCAGGGCCGCGGCGATACCGCCCTGCGCCCAGCGCGTCGACCCGTCGTCCAGGTGCGCCTTCGTCACGACGATGACCTTGGCGCCCGCCGCGGCACACCGCAGCGCAACGGTCAGCCCGGCGACCCCGGACCCGACGACGACCACGTCGGCGCTGATCGCCCAGCCGGGCGCGGGGGCGTGCAGGCGTATGCCGGTGCTGCCGGCGCTGCCGCCGGCTCCAGATGCGTTCATAGGGCGGCTCCGAATTCCAGCGGAATGTTGTCGATCAGCCGGGTGGCGCCGACCTTCGCGGCCACGGCCAGGACCGCGGGTCCGGTGTGGTCGGGGGCGGCCTCGGTGAAGTCGGCGGGGTCGATGAGGGCGCAGTAGTCGAGGGCGACAGGAGGTTCCAGCGTGGCCGCGTGGTCCATGACCACCCTGGCCGCGCGCACCGCCGCCGCGGGGCCGCGGGGTGCGGCCTCCCGGCCGGTGAACAGCGCCCTGGACAGCTCGCGGGCGGAATCCCGCTCCACGTCCGACAGGTAGCGGTTGCGGCTGGACATGGCCAGGCCGTCCCCTTCCCGTACGGTCGGCGCGGCCACGATGTCCACCGGGAAATTCAGGTCCGTCACCATGCGGCGGATCAGCGCGAGCTGCTGGGCGTCCTTCTGGCCGAAGACCGCGCGGGCGGGCATGGTCAGGTGCAGCAGCTTCGCGACGACGGTGAGCATGCCGTCGAAGTGCCCGGGGCGGGACGCGCCCTCGAAGCGCTCGCCCATCGGTCCCGCGGTGATCCGCACCTGCGGCTGCCCGCCGGGATAGACCTCGTCCACGTCCGGGGCGAAGACCACGTCGGCGCCGGCCGCCTCGGCGATCCCGAGGTCCGCGTCGAGGGTGCGGGGGTAGCGGGCCAGGTCCTCGTTCGGGCCGAACTGGAGCGGGTTCACGAAGACCGTCACGGTGACCGTGCTGGTGCCGGCCAGGGCGCGGGCCTCGCGGATCAGCGAGGCGTGGCCCTCGTGGAGGGCGCCCATCGTCATGACCACGGCGCCGCAGGGCGCCAGGTCTCCGGCCTTGTGGACGAGCTGGGTCATGCGAGGCCCCCGTCTTGTGCGCTGGGTTCGTCGGACAGGGCCCCGAGCAGCGCCTCGGCACCGCAGGGCGCCGGATTCCCGGCCTGGTGCGCGAGCCCGGTCATGCCAGGCCCCCGTCCTGCGGGCTGGGCTCGTCGGACAGGGCCCCGAGCAGCGCCTCGGCGTACTCGGCCTTCAGCATGCCGTTGGCCAGGGCGCGGTCGGCCGTGGCGCGGGCCATCGCCACGTAGGAGGGCACCGTCTCGGGGGCGTGCTCGCGCAGCTCCCGAAGGTGGGCGGCGACCGTGCCGGCGTCGCCGCGGGCCACGGGTCCGGTGAGGGCGCCGTCGCCGGCCGTCAGCGCGTTGTCCAGGGCCGCGCCCAGCAGCGGGCCCAGCATCCTGCCCGGCTCCGCCACTCCCGCGGCCCGCAGCAGGTCCCTGGACTGGGCCACCAGCGTCACCAGGTGGTTCGCGCCGATCGCCAGCGCCGCGTGGTAGAGCGGGCGGGCCTGCTCCTCCACCCACTCCGGCTCGCCGCCCATCTCGATGACCAGCGCCTCCGCGGCCAGCCGCAGCTCCCCCGGGGCGGTCACCCCGAAAGAGCAGCCGGCCAACCGCTGCACGTCCACCGGGGTGCCGGTGAAGGTCATCGCGGGATGCAGCGCCAAGGGCAGCGCGCCCACGCGCAGCGCAGGGTCCAGCACGGACGTGCCATACCGGCCCGAGGTGTGCACGAGCAGCTGGCCGGGGCGTACGGCGCCGGTCTCCGCCAGGCCTCTGACGAGGTCGGGCAGGGCGTCGTCCGGGACGGTCAGCAGGACGAGGTCGGCGGTGGCCATCACCTGGCCGGGCTCCATCATCGGCACGCCCGGCAGCAGGGCCTCGGCCCTGCGCCGAGACGCCTCGGACACGCCCGAGGCGGCCACGGGGCGGTGCCCGGCCATTCCCAGCGCTGCGGCCAGGGCCGGGCCCACGCGGCCCGCTCCCACGACGCCCACGGTCAGACGGCCGGGCCGTTCCTCCACCATTTCGCCTCCCGCTAGGGCTACTTCTCGTCAATCCTACGCGAACTCCTTCCTCTTGCGCCGCGTGACGCACCCCACCTCCCCCTGCGGGGGCTGCCCCTCGCGGCGCGTCGCGTCCCTGCGGCCCGGCGAGGGCTGGTCGCTCCGTTCTCCCCCGCGCTTCGCGTGGGGGTACCCCCACGCGCCCCTGAGGCGGCAGCCCCTTGCGGTGCGTTGCTTGGCTGCGGCCGCGTTGTGGCAGGGCGCTCAGTTCCCCGCGCCCCTGAAGAACGCTCGCCCTCCGTGGCAGGAGCAGGCCCCCTGGCAGGGGCGAACGCCTGGGCGCAGGAGGACGCAGGCCGAAGGTTCGCGTGGGGTACCCCCAGGCGAAGCGCTGGGGGAGAACTGCGAGACAAGCCACCGCGGACGGGGCTGTTGCCCGGGGTCCTGGGAGGGGGATGTCCACCTTGGGGCGTAGGGGAGATCGCTCCCGGGGCTGACCCCGGGACGCGTTGCCGTACATACGCTGGGTTATGTGCAGCGCATCTACGAATTTCTCCGCAAACACCCGACGTGGGTCGACAGCTTCTGGGCCGTCGTCCTGCTCGCGGCGTCCGCGGTGTGGATCGCCGCCGACCACTCGCCGTCGCAGGCGGCCCGCGCCGCCGCCGTCCCGGTGTCCCTCGCCCTGGGCGCCGTCGTCGCGCTGCGCCGCACCGCGCCGGAGAAGATGCTGCTGCTCGCGATCGCCACGGGCGCGGCCCAGCTCGCGCTGAACGTGGAGCCGCCCAATCCCGGCGACGCCGCGATGCTGGTGATCATCTACACCTGCGCGTCGAACGGCGCGCGCTGGTCGTCGCGGCTGGCACTGGCCGCGGGGCTGCTGGCGACGCCCATCGCCATGGTGCGGTGGCCGCCGCACGAAGAGGACTCGACGATCTGGACGACGCTGATCCAGACCTTCTTCCTGACGGTGATCTTCGCCTTGTCATGGGTGGTCGGCGACCGGCTGCGGACCCGGCGGGCGTATTACGCGCAGCTGGAGGAGCGGGCGGAGCGGCTGCACCGGGAGCGGGAGGCGCAGTCGAGGGCCGCGGTCGCGGCGGAGCGGGCGCGGATCGCGCGGGAGCTGCACGATGTGGTCGCGCACAATGTGTCGGTGATGGTGGTGCAGGCCGACGGCGCCGCCTATGTGCTGGATGTGGCGCCGGACCAGGCCAAGCAGGCGCTGAGCACGATCTCCAGCACCGGCCGCCAGGCGCTGGCCGAGATGCGCAGGCTGCTGGGGCTGCTGCGGGCCGGGGACGACGCGGGCGGGGAGTATGTGCCGCAGCCCGGGGTGGACCAGCTGGCGGATCTGATCGACCAGGTGCGCGGGGCGGGGCTGCCGGTGCGGTTCGAGGTCGCGGGGGACGCCAGGCCGCTGTCGAGCGGTGTCGAGCTGACGGCGTACCGGATCGTGCAGGAGGCGCTGACGAATGTGCGCAAGCACGGTGGGGACGGGGCCAGTGCCAGCGTCCTGCTGGGGTTCGGGGACGCGGCGCTCGACCTGCTGATCGAGGACGACGGGCGGGGCGGCAGGGACGGGCTGTACGAGCAGGGCGGCAGGGACGGGCTCGGGCAGGGCCTGATCGGTATGCGGGAGCGGATCGGCATGGTCGGCGGCACGCTGGACGCCGGGCCGCGCCCTGAGGGCGGTTTCCGTATCAGCGCGGTGCTGCCGCTGACCGCGGCGGGCAAGTGAACAGGAGAGGGATCTGATGGCGATCCGCGTCATGCTGGTGGACGACCAGGTGCTGCTGCGTACCGGCTTCCGTATGGTGCTGGCCGCGCAGCCGGACATGGAGGTCGTCGCGGAGGCTGGCGACGGCGCCGAGGCGGTCGAGGTGCTGCGCTCCACCCGGGTGGACGTGGTGCTGATGGATGTGCGGATGCCGCGGATGGACGGTGTCGAGGCGACCCGCCGGATCTGCGGCGGCGAGCGCGGCGGCGCCGAGTGCCCGCGGGTGCTGATCCTGACGACCTTCGACCTGGACGAATACGCGTTCGCCGCGCTCAAGGCGGGGGCGGCGGGCTTCATGCTCAAGGATGTGCCGCCGGACGAGCTGCTGGCCGCGATCCGCTCGGTCCACAGCGGTGACGCGGTGGTCGCGCCGAGTACGACCCGGCGGCTGCTCGACCGCTTCACTCCGATGCTGCCGGTCGCGGGCGGCGAGCCGCGGCACCAGGAGCTGGGCAAGCTCACCGAGCGGGAGCGCGAGGTGCTGCTGCTGGTGGCGACGGGCCTGTCGAACGGCGAGATCGCCCGCAAGCTGGTGCTGTCGGAGGCGACGGTGAAGACGCACGTGGGGCGGATCCTGACGAAGCTGGACCTGCGCGACCGGGTGCAGGCGGTGGTGCTCGCGTACGAGTCGGGGCTCGTCAGGGCCGGCGGCGGTGCGCTCTGAGCACGCCGGTGCGGTCAGGGCTCCGCCCGCAGGACGAGGTCGAGCAGGCCGGGGAAGCGGGCGTCGAACTCGGCCTTGCGCAGCCGGTTGAGCCGCTTGGGGCCCGCGTCGCGCTGTTCGACCAGGCCGGCGGCCCGCAGGGTGGCGAAGTGGTGGCTGAGCGCGGCCTTGCCGACCGGCACGTCGAAGGAGCCGCAGGCGCGGTCCCAGTCGGCGGATACGGCCAGCTCGCGCACCAGCCGCAGACGTACGGGGTCGGCGAGAGCACTAAGCGCCGTCAGGAGGGGTACGTGGTCGGGGTGGGTGTGGTCCGGGGCGGCCCGGTGTGCCCGCGGTGCGGTCATGCGTCCTCCCGGAGGTCGGGTGCGGAAATCAAACCGAGTTGCCGAGTGTTCGATGAAAATCTTACACTCACCGATGTTCGCTCTTCATTGAACAGCAAGGGGGAAGCGCCATGCGCGCCATGATCTTCGAGGAGTTCGGCGGACCCGAGGTGCTGCACCCGGTGGACCTGCCGGAGCCCGTGCCGGGGCCGGGCGAGGTCAGTGTCGAAGTCGCCTACGCCGGCATCAACTTCGCCGACGTCCTGGCCAGAGCGGAGGGCTACCGGGTCGAGGCGCTCCCCTTCCGCCCGGGACTCGAGGTCGCCGGCACGGTGCTCGCCGTCGGCGAGGGCGTCACGGCCTTCACGCCCGGCCAGGAGGTCACCTCCTTCATGCCCGGCGGCGGTTACTCGGAGATAGCCGTCGCGCCCGCCGCGACGACCTTCCCGGTCCCGCACGGGCTCGACCTGCGCACCGCCGCGACCCTGCCGAGCGTGCTGCCCACCGCCTACGCCCTGCTGCACGACATCGCCCGCCTGCGCGAGGGCGACACCGTCCTCGTCCACAGCGCCGCCGGCGGAGTCGGCACGGTCGCGGGACAGCTCGCCAGGATCGGCGGGGCCAGCGCGGTCTACGGCGTCGTCTCCAGCTTCGACAAGGCGCCGCACGCCCTCAAGTCCGGCTACGACCAGGTCTTCCTGACACCGGGCTTCGACACCGACGTGCTGGCCGCGACCGGCGGGCGGGGCGTCGACATCGCCCTCGACCCGATAGGCGGCGACATCCTCCGCCGCACCCTCGCGGTCACGGCACGCTTCGGCCGCCTCGTCTCCTTCGGCAACTCCGGGTCCGCCGCCCCCTGGCAGGTCGGCCCCGCCGACCTCTACCCGGCCGCCCTCACCGTCTCCGGCTTCTCCCTGATGGGCCTGGCCGCCGCCGACCCGCAGCGCCTGCGGGAGCTGGCCGACGCCGCCTTCCGCGCGGTGACCGACGGGGGCGTCGAACTGCCGGTGACGGCGGAATTCCCGCTCACGGAAGCGGCCGAGGCCCACCGCCTCGTCGAGTCCCGCTCGACCACCGGGAAGCTGCTGCTGCGGATCTGAGCCCCCGCGCCTCCCGCGTCAGGGCAGGCGGGAGGCGAAGTCCGCGGCGGCCCCGCGGACGTCCTCCTCCGACCAGTCGAGGGCGTCCTTGGCGACGGTCATCTCCGTCATCGAGAGTCCCGGCAGGTCGGTCTCACGGAAGCGCCCGCGGCCGAAGACCGACTCGCGCGTCTGCTCGGCCTGCTGGAGCGCCGCCTCGTTCAGCACGTCCGCCGGGTAGGGCAGCCACAGCTGGAACTGGTGGGTGAACGGCTCGTCGGGATACGTGCGCGGCCAGGTCGCGCCGCCCTCCGCCAGCCCCTCCCGCAGGGCCCGGACCACCCGCTTGGCGTGCGCCACGTAGGACGGCAGCCGCGGCAGTTCGTTGCGCAGGCCCGCCAGCGCGGACAGCGCCGCCGGGAACTGCATGAAGAGCTGCCCGCCGTAGCGGTGCCGCCACGCCCTCAGCTCCGCCACGACGTCCGCGGACGCGGCCACCGCGGCGCCCGAGATGCCGCCGAGGGACTTGTAGAAGCTCACGTAGACGCTGTCCGCGAGCCCGGCGATGTCGGCCGGCGAACGCCCGAAGTGCGGGGTGCACTCCCACAGGCGGGCGCCGTCCAGGTGGACCACGGCGTCCCGCTCGCGGGCCGCCTCGACCGTCGCGGTCAGCTCCTCCCACGTCGGCAGCACGAAGCCCGCCTCGCGCAGCGGCAGCTCCAGCATCAGCGTCCCGAACGGCTCCTCGAAGTCCCGCACTTCCGCTGCGCTGGGCAGGCGCGGGTCGGTCGTCGGGTGGACCGTGCGCAGCCCGCTCACGGCGGTGAGCGCGGCGCGCTCGTGGCGCTCGGGGTGGGCGAGCGGATGCAACGCGACCGTGCGGTTGCCCGTGCGGCCGGACCAGGCGCGCAAGGTGGCCTGCTGGGCCATCGTTCCCGTGGGGAAGTACGCGGCCGCCTCCGTGCCCAGCAGCTCCGCGGTGCGGCGCTCCACCTCGCCCACGACGCTTGCCTCGTCGCCGTAGAAGTCCACCGGCGCGGTCGTGTCGTACGCCTCCGCGCCTTCTTGTGCCAGCCGCGCCAGTCGCTGCGCGATCGACTCTCTGGCGGGGTTCGCCAGCACCCTTGCGCAGCCCGCCATCGCGGCGAGCCGCCGCGCCTCATCCTCTGCCATCCCCCGATTTTGCCGCACGCCTCCCCCGCCCCCGGGCCGGGTGCCCCTCGCGGTGCGTTGCCTGCCTGCGGCCCGGTGGGGGCCGGTCTCGCAGTTCCCCGAGCCTCCTGAGGCCCTGCCCCTTGCGGTGCGTTGCTTGGCTGCGCGTGCGTCGTGGCTGTGCGCGCAGTTCCCGCGCCCCTGGGTGGGTGCCACTTGCGGTGGCCGTTCGTCTTTCCCGCCTTTTCGGCGGGGCGCGCAGTTCCCCGCGCCCCTGAAAAACGCGTGCCCCTGGCGCAGAGGGCCCCGGCAGGGGCAAACGCCTGGCGCAGGAGGAAGCAGGCCCGAAGGGACGCGTGGGGGTACCCCCAGGCGAAGCTCTGGGGGAGAACGGAGCGACCAGCCCCCACCGGGCCGCAGGGAAGCAACGCACCGCAAGGGGCAGCACCCCAGGGGCTCGGGGAACTGCGCGACCAGGCTCCCACCGGGGCGGCGGGTGGGAAGCTGAGGCCGGTTGAGGCCAGGGTTCAACCGGCGCGGCGGTGGTTGGGGCGGGGGGAAGAGGAGCGGCTGCGCTTCTCGACGTACATGCGCTGGTCGGCGGAGTGCAGCACCTGCTCCGCCGTCATGCCGCAGCCGGCCCAGCCGATGCCGAAGCTCGCGCCGACGCGGACGGCCCGGCCGTCCACACGGATCGGCGGGATGATCGCATTGCGCAGCCGCACCGCGAGATCGGCCGCGTCGGCCGGGGCGAGCCCGTCGGCGAGGACGACGAATTCGTCGCCGCCGAGGCGGGCGACGGTGTCGCCGTCGCGGACCGCCCCGGTGAGCCGGCGGGCGACCTCGATGAGGACGGCGTCACCGGTGTGGTGGCCGAAGCGGTCGTTGATGGACTTGAAGCCGTCCAGGTCGCAGAAGAGGACGGCGAGCCCCTTCCCCGGCGCCGGATCGTTCTCGTCGGGCGCGACCGTGTGGATGTGCGAGTCGTAGCCGATGGCGCCGAGCGGCGCGGCCAGTTCGTCGGGGCCGTAGCCGTAGCTGAAGGCGAACTCGTCCGGGCCGTCCGCCTCGGCGGCGAGCGCGACGGCGTCCTTGTCCTGCGGGCGGGAGCAGAGCCGGGCGGAGAGCCGGGCGCGCAGCTCGGCGCTGTTGGGCAGGCCGGTGAGCGAGTCGTGGCTGGCGCGGTGCGCGAGCTGGAGCTCGCGGCCCTTGCGCTCCTCGATGTCCTCGACGTGGGTGAGCAGGAAGCGCGGCCCGTCCGCGGTGTCGGCGACGACGGAATTGCGCAGCGAGACCCACACGTAGGAGCCGTCGCGGCGGGCCAGCCGCAGTTCGGCCCGGCCGCCTTCGGCGGAGGTGCGCAGCAGCAGGCCGACGTCCTCGGGGTGGACGAGGTCGGAGAAGGAGTAGCGGCGCATGACGGAGCTGCTGCGCCCGAGCAGCCGGCACAGCGCGTCGTTGGCGCGCAGCAGCTTGCCGTGCTGGTCGCCGCCCATCTCGGCGATGGCCATGCCGCTGGGGGCGTACTCGAAGGCCTGCCGGAAGCTCTCCTCGCTGGCCCGCAGTGCCTGCTGGTCGCGTTCGAGCCGGACCAGGGCGCGCTGCATGTTGGCGCGCATGCGGGCGTTGCTGATCGCGATGCCGGCCTGGAAGGCGTACATCTGGAGTGCCTCGCAGCCCCATGGCCCGGGGTGGCGGCCGGTGGAGGGGCGGTCGACGGAGATCACGCCGATCAGCTCGGCGCCGCCGCTCTGCGAGGACCGCATGGGGGCGTAGAGGCGGTCGCCGGGGTGCCATTCGTCGGCGAAGCGCGGCAGCGGGCCCTCGGTGTGCCACTGCGGCACGTCGTCGTCGATGAGGACCCAGCCCTCGGTGTGCGGGATGAAGCGCAGCGAGCCCCAGCGCTGCCCCATGGTGAGCCGCCGCTCCCAGGACGCGCGCGGGCCGACCTTGCCGGACAGCAGCGCCTCGCCCGCGGTGCTGCCCGCGAAGGCGGCGACGACGAGGTCGCCGTCGGGACGCACCAGGTTGACGGCCGCCAGGTCGTAGCCCAGCCCTTTGACCACCCCGTCGGCCACCGCCTGCAGGGTGTCGGCAAGGCTGCGTGCCGTGTTGAGGTCCGCCACGACCTGGTGCAGTTGACGCAAGGTCGCGAGGCGGACGTACGGCTCCGACTCGGTATCCATGCCCCTCTCCGCGCCCTCGACAACAACTCCCGTGTTCTGTCCGAGACATCCGATGACACCGGCGGCACCGGTCTACACCGGCAACTGAATCACAGCGAGCTGTGCGGTCGGTACACAGGGTCAACAATTACTGCGTCTTGTGACTCAAGTCACACCATCGGGTAAGCATACGGACACAGAGGGTGCGGGGAGGGTCCTAGGACCAGGTCGGCGTATGAATGCGACCACAGCCCGATCCGCATCCTCCTACCGACCCGTAACGTGAGGAACGTGCTTCACACTTCACCAGACCGGCATCCTGGGACCACCATGGCCCAGACCGTCGACACCGATGCCTTCCGCGCCGCGATGACCCGCCTGTCCGCGGGCGTCGTCCTCATCACCGCGCACGACCCGGACGACGGGCCGCGCGGCGAGGACGTCGGCATGACCGCGACCGCCTTCATGTCCGTCTCCCTCGAACCCCCGATGGTGCTGGTGAGCGTCCGGGTCGGGTCCCGGATGGACGAGCTGCTGGAGCGGCAGCCCCGCTGGGCCGCGTCCGTGCTCAGCGAGAGCCAGCGGCATATCGCCGGGCGCTTCGCGCTGCGCGGCCGGATCAGCGACCGGCTGCTCTTCGAGGACATCTCCTACTACCGCGGCGAGCACTCGGGCGCCCCGATCCTGGGCGGCGCCCTGTCGATACTGGAGTGCGAGACCGCACAGCGCGTACCGGCGGGCGACCACACGCTCGTCGTCGCCCATGTGCTGGCCGCCCGGACCCCCAGCGCCGACGGCGGACCGCTGACGTACTTCCGCGGCCGCTACCGCTTCCTGCGCTGACGACGGCTCCGGCGGTGGCGGCCCGCGTCAGTCCCAGCCACCGCCGCCGCTGCGGCCGCGCTTGGTCTCGCCGCGCTGCTTCTTCACCCGCAGCCGCCGCTCGTTGATGCCGCGCGGGATCTTCGTCGCCCGCCGCACCTTCGGCGGCGGCGCGGTCGCCTCCGCCAGCAGCGCGGCCAGCCGGGTCAGCGCGGCCTCGCGGTTGCGCCACTGCGAGCGGTGCTCCGACGCCCGCACCGCGACCACCCCGCCGGTCAGCCGCCCTTCGAGCCGCTCCAGCGCCCGGCGCTTCCACACCGGCGGCAGCGCCTCGGTCGCGGCCAGGTCGAAGCGCAGCTCCACCTGGCTGTCTGTGGTGTTGACATGCTGGCCGCCGGGGCCCGAGGAGCGCGAGAAACGCCATTGCAGCTCCGCCTCCGGCACGGAGACGGAACCTCGGATGGTCAGTGGCCCGGACATGCCTCCATGGTCCCGCGCCGACCACCGCTTCGTCACGGGATTTACCCGGCGTGCGGAACCAGCGCATCCCCCGTCCGCGTTCAGTCGGATGAGGGTAGTTTCGACGGCAACACCCAAGACCAACACAAAAGGGGACTTCCCATGGCGGTAAGCCTGTCCAAGGGCGGCAACGTCTCGCTGACCAAAGAGGCGCCCGGACTGACGGCAGTGACGGTCGGCCTCGGCTGGGACGTCCGTACCACCACCGGCACGGACTTCGACCTCGACGCGAGCGCCATCGCGGTCAACGCGGGCGGCAAGGTCTACTCGGACGGACACTTCGTCTTCTTCAACAACAAGCAGACGCCCGACCAGACCATCGTGCACACCGGTGACAACCGCACCGGCGAGGGCGAGGGCGACGACGAGGCCATCAACGTCAACCTGGCAGGCCTGCCCGCCGACATCGAGAAGATCGTCTTCCCGGTGTCCATCTACGACGCCGAGGCCCGCAGCCAGAACTTCGGCCAGGTGCGCAACGCGTACATCCGCATCATCAACCAGGCCGGCGGCGCCGAGATCGCGCGCTACGACCTGAGCGAGGACGCCGCCACCGAGACCGCGATGGTCTTCGGCGAGCTGTACCGCAACGGGGCGGAGTGGAAATTCCGCGCGGTGGGCCAGGGCTACGCGTCCGGCCTGGTCGGCATCGCCACCGACTTCGGCGTCTCGCTCTGACCCGCTGACCCAGGTGTGACGAGCCCCGCACAGCCCGGCCGCCGGGCTGTGCGGGGGCACCGCCGGCGATCTGGCACGATCGCCGGGTGATCGACCTCGGCTACGCCCTCTCCCGCCGCTTCCCCGACCCGCCGCAGACGGACTACCGCACGGCGGACGTACGGGCGCTGCGGCACGACCTCTTCTGCGGCGACGTCTACCTCGCCGAGGGCGAGCGGGAGCTGTCCACCGCGTGGGGCTGGGTGCCGGTGCTGGACTTCGCGTGGGCGCTGTGCGACATCGCCGAGCGGCTCGACCGTGACCCGGCGGGGAGCAGGGCGGCCCGGCCGCAACACGCCGAGTTCGACTTCACCGAATCCACCGACAGGCTGCGTTTCGTACGCCGCTTCGGCTTCGTGGACGTGACCGCCGACTGGCTCCCCGACGAGCCCCCGCTGCCGGTCCGGCACGCGGAACTGCGCAGGGAGGCACGGGACTTCCTGCACGACGTGGTCGCCGACCTCACCGACATGCACGAGGGCCTGGAGGGCAATCCGGCCCTGTGGGCGCTGCTCGCCCGATTCCCCCGGGTCTGACCCGGCCACCCGGCGGTCCGGGCGCCCCGTCCGGGGCGTTACGGTCGGCTCGGGAACTCCTTCACGCTCCCGACGAGTTCCCAGACCGTAACGACCGCCTGTGCGAGGAGACCCCCGATGGCCCTGTGGGACCGCTTCAAAGAGTCCGCGAGCAATATGCAGACGCAGCTCAACGCCAAGAAGAACGACCTGAAGAGCGGTGCCTTCCGGGACGCCAGCATGGCGATGTGCGCGCTGGTGTCCGCCGCGGACGGCACCATCGACCCCGCGGAGCGGCAGCGGGTCGCGGCGCTGATCGGCACCAACGAGGTGCTGCAGAACTTCCCGGCCCTGGACCTCCAGCGCCGCTTCGAGGACTACCTGGGCAAGCTGACCGCCGACTTCGCCTTCGGCAAGGTGGCGATCCTGCAGGAGATCGCCAAGGTGCAGAAGAAGCCGACCGAGGCGCGTGCGGTGATCCAGATCGGCATCGTCATCGGCGGCGCCGACGGCGACTTCGACAAGACCGAGCAGGCCGTGGTCCGCGAGGCGTGCTACGCGGTGGGGCTCAACCCGCAGGAGTTCGACCTCTGACACCCCGCCGGTCCGCCCGGCCGGCCGCCGCACCGGTGGAAGCGCTTGCCCGGGACGCACCCGCGTCCCGGGCATCGCCGTGTGCGGGGGCGGGCAGGCCGGCGCCCGCGCACGCTATGCCCCGAAATCGGCGCACGCTCCGTCACATGCCGGTCGCACGTTGCGGATACCCGGTACCGACGGCTCCGTTAGCGGGTAATACTTGCGTGACACTCTGTGGCAGGCACGGGAACACGGGGTTCGGGGAACCTGGGGCGTTCGGGGCGCCTCCGTATCCGAGTGGCCGCCGGATCACCTATGGAGGAAGGCACATGCTTCCGGGACCGAGTGAGGAGGCGTGCGCGGGGTCAGCGAGCACGTCGGGCGGAGTCAGCACCCAGCGGGACGAGGACGCGGCGCTCGCGCTGTACGAGATGCTGCGCACCAAGGGCGGTGTCCCGAGCGGCGACCTCTTCTCGGCCGTCAGCCCGGACGACGCGCACAGCGGCCGCGGCTTTCGCCGGCTGAGCGAGCTGGGCCTCGTCCAGGTGCGCGAGGGGGTCGCCGAGGCCGTCGACCCCGACGCCGCACTGGCCAGGGCCATGGACAACTACCAGGCCAACGCGGCGGAGCAGCTGCGCAGCGGGGTGCGGCTGCAGCGGGTGACCGAGGCACTGCTCTCGGTCTACCGGCCCGCGGTGCAGCGCGAGACCAGCGAGGTCGCGGTGGAGTTCATCACCGAGCAGCGCCGCAAGCAGCGCACCCGGCTGGACCTGTCGGACGCGGCCCGCGAGACGTGCAGCTCGATGCACCCGGGGCCGATGCCGGCGATCGAGGTGCTTGAGGCCTCCCTCGAACACGACCGGACGATCATGGCCCGCGGGGTGCGCAACCGGGCGATCTACCCGATGTCGTGCCTGCACTCCCCCAAATACGCCCGCTATCTGCACGATCTGGCGGACTCCGGGGTGGAGCTGCGGCTCGTCGACCACGCGCCCTTCGACATGCTCACCTTCGACCGGGACGCCGCCGTGCTGGCCGCCGACCCCGACCACCCCACCGAGGCGGTCATCGTGATCCGCGGGGCCGCGCTGATGCGCTCCTTCCTCGCGGTCTACGAGGACTGCTGGCTGCGCGGCCTGACCCTGGCGCGGGCGTCAAGGACCAGCGCGGAGGACAGCGAGATCACCGCCCAGGAGCGGGTCATCATCCGGCTGATGGCCTCCGGCCTGAGCGACGACCAGATCGCCCGCAAGCTGGGGGTGCACCGGCGTACGGTCCAGCGGGCCATCGCCAAGCTGATGGAGCGGCTCAACGCGGCCAGCCGTTTCGAGGCCGGCCTGAAGCTGGCCAACGACGCCGAGTTCGCCAGGACCTTCGTGGTGCAGTGAGCCCCGGCGGCGCGGCCTTCGCCGGCGCCGCTCAGCGGCCTCTGACGCGGTTGCGGCCGGTCGCCGGGAGGTGGTCGGCCAGCCGGCGCAGCAGCGCGGCGATCGGCCCGGGAAGGCCGGGGAAGGTCGAGACCAGCAGGTGCACCAGGGCGAAGCCGGGTGCGGCCGAGGCCTCGCCGCGGCCGGTGCGCAGCCACGCGGAGACCGCGAGCCGGGCGACCGGCTCGGCCTCCGGGGAGCCCAGCCCGTGCAGCCGGGCTGCGGCCACCATGTAGTAGTGCGTGGCGGCCTTCCAGTCGGCGTCGAGCGCGGCGTCCTGCGCGGCGCGTACGACCGCGGCCGCGGCGGCGGGTCCCGGTCCCGCCGCGCAGACCTCGTGGGGGAGTCCCGGCGGGTCGCCCCAGCAGGGGTCGGGCGGGCATCTGCCGGGCACCGGGAGCAGGGTGCCGTCGACCAGGTTCGAGGTGCCGTCCGCGGCCACCAGGTGGGTCTCCACGCGGCCGTCGGGGTGGCCCACGGCGACCCGGGTGGGCCGACCGCTCTCGCGGGCCTGCCAGGCGGCGGCGGACCACGCCGGGTGCGTGCCGTCCACGAGGTCGCGGGCCTGCGACATGACGGTGCCCCAGGTGTGCACGGTGCCGCCGGGCAGCACGGCGACGCTCACCGGGACACCGCCGCTCCGGCCCGCGGCGGACCCGGGCGCGAACCAGTCGCCGGCCCAGTAGGACGTGGCCGGCGGGATGACGGGTACGGACACCGGCAGCAGCCACTCGGGCCCGGTGCCGCCCCGGCCGGGTAACGCGTCGCTCGCGTGCCGCCCGGCCACGTCAGCCGTCCCGCTGGGAAGCGGCCACGGCGGCGGTGCGGGCCGCGCCGGGCTGCGGACGGTGTGCGGGGCCGGCCGGCAGCGAGGCTCCCGTGCCCAGGTCGCGGCACAGGGCGTCGACCGAGGCGCGGGTGAGCGGAGGCAGCACGGTGAGCCGGGCGTGCGGGCCGTCGGTGTCCAGCCGCCAGCGGGTGCACACCGCGGCGGCCGGGCGGGGGAAGCGCAGGGTCAGCCCGTGCCCGGCGCGGGTGGTGCGGTAGCCGGCCGCGTCGAGGTGGTCGGCGGCATAGCGGGCGGTGTCGTAGCACTCGTGGACCAGCGCGCGCAGCCCGTGGTAGCCGCGGTCCCGCAGCGCCGCCCACAGCAGCGCGACGGCCAGCGGGTTGGGGGTGGAGCCGCGGCCCCTGGCGGCGCGGGTGCGGCCGGAGCCGACCAGCACCACCCCGCAGGGCACCGGCAGGCCCAGCAGGTGGTGTGCGGTCAGCGAGAGGCTGTCGGCGCCGTCCCGCAGGTCCCACGCCACCGGTTGCGGGGAGAAGGGCGCGAGCAGGCCGGTGCGGGTGGCGTCGACGTGGACGTGGACGGGGCCCGCCGGGGTGGCGGCGGCCCGTATCGCGGCCAGGTCGTCGTCGCCGTCCTCCGCCGTGTTGCCGGCGACGGTGGCCACGACGACGGCGCCGCCGGGGCGCCGCGCGGTCAGCAGCCGCAGGGCGCCGGCGTCCATGGCGCCGTTCGCGTCGGGGGGGACCTCCACGACGTCCATGCCGAGCTGCCGGGCGTGGGAGCGTGCCGAGTGGTGCGCGCCCGCGGAGACGTAGAGCGGGGCGCCTGGCAGGGCGTCGCGCCCGGCGCGCAGCCCGACCAGCAGGCCTTCCGAGCCGCCGGCCGTGACGTAGCCGCAGGTGCGGCGGCGGTCGCCGAGCGCCAGGTCGGTGCAGAAGTCGACGACGGCCCGTTCGAAGCCCAGCACGGCGGCGCCCGCGGCGGCGGGGTCGGCAGCGGCGGGCGGCACGTCCCCGTCCTCGTCGGTGTCGAGGTCGGCGAGCGCGGCCAGCATCTCGGCGTAGTCGCCGTGGTAGGAGGCGGGGAAGTCGTCGACCACCTCCGTCGCGTGCCTTTCCGCCGCGCGCAGCGCGGCGACGAGGGCGGCGAGCTGCCGCCGGGTGTCGTCCGGGCCGGCCGCGGCATAGCCGATGAGCTGGCGGGGCTCGGGCACGCCGGCCGGGCGCACGGCGCCGGGGAAGGGCGGCGGTGCCTGTGCGGGCAGTGCGGCGAGCGGCAGGTACGCCATGACGACCTCCGGGACGGCGGTGCTCCAGGTGGCGGGGGGCCGGCTGGCAGGCCGGCCCCCCGCTCACCGCCGAGGACTCCCCCCGGAACCGGGCGGAGCGGGCCGGTGCCCTCGGCGGCCCGGTCGCGGCGACTCGGGGTGCCGCGACCGGAAGCAGGGTTGGTGTCGGGCACCCGCCCCGGCGAGGTTTTCGCCGCGGTGACTACCACCAAGAGAATTCGTACCGGAGGGCAGGTGTCCACCGCTACGAACCCAAAGGTGCGTAATTCGGGCCGCGGGCCCCTGTTTTGCGGTACTTCTACGCGCCTAGCTGGCACTTCGCGTACGGGCGGGGGCGTTGTCCAAAATGGGACACGTACCAATGTGGACAGACCGATTTGGCTGTGGTGGCGCAAGTACGCCATTTCGGCCCGCTGGCGCAAACTGCCTGGTCGGTGGGGTGATCTGCGGCCCTGCCGGGCGGTCGGGGCTTTCCGCATTGCTCAAAGGACGCTCAAATCCGCAGGTCAAAGCGCGGCGCTCGGGATTGGTTGACAGTGGTCAGGCCGAACCAAGACCATCTAATGGCCAGTAATCGAACGGTGACGCGCGCGCGCATCACCTCGGCCGGATCTCGGGGGAGATGCCCATGGCACCGCATCACGGGGATTCCCCGCCACTGATCCACGGCTTCCTCCGCCAGGCTCGCAAGCACCACGCGGGCCCGGCGGACCGCGTCACCCCTCTGGCAGCGGGCAAGCGTCGCAGCGGGGTGAGTCAGCAGGACGTGGCGCAGTACATGGGCGTGTCAACCCGGCTGTACCAGGACTGGGAAGGCGGTGTCCGGCCGATCCCGCTGCATCGGCTGGACTCGCTCGCCGAGGCCCTCGGCCTCGATTCCGCCCGCCGCGACGAGCTGTGGTTCATCGCCAGCGGCGGCTTCCCCCCGCGCGGCCCGAGCCGCCCCGACCCGGACGCGGTCACCGGCTGGACGAGCTATCTGCGGGCCCTGCCCGTCCCCTCGCTGGCCGTGGACGCCGGCTGGCGCGTCGAGGAGAGCAACACCGCCTGGCAGCGCCTCTTCCTGTCGGCCGGCGAACCCGAGCCGGCCAACCTGCTGCGGTTCGTGCTCTTCAGCCCCTACGCCCGCCGGCTGTGCGGGGAGTGGGAGGACGGCTGGGCCACCTCCTACCTGCGGCAGCTGCGGCTGGAGGCGGAGACCACCCGCAGCGCCGAGCTGCGCCGGATCATCGACGAACTCCAGGACCACCCCGAACTGGCCGAGCTGTGGCGGGCGGTGGACCGGTCGAGCCGCATCACGCTGCACAACGACGGCCAGGTCCGCATCATCGTCCCGCCGGTCGGCGGCCACCCCCAGCACGTCCGCACCCTGGTCTCCTCACCGGCCCACGACCCGCGCCGCCGCATGGTGACCTTCCTGCCCACCCAGCACACCGCGGACGCCGCCTAGCGGCCCGTCCAGCACGCGCACCACGCCATCGGCGGCCCGCTGAGCGGGCCGCCGCTGCCGTGTGCCCGCGGGCGGACCGCGGCGCCGGTCCGGGATCGCGCGGCGGCCGGGTCCCGAGGGGCGGAATATTCTGTCCGCCGTCCGAGACGTAGTGGAGATGCCGCCCCGGCCTTCGCCCGGAAATGTCTTCGCCGGGCCCTCGCCGAACGCGGCGGAATTTCGCGTGATCCCGGGTAATCAAGCCCGGAAAAGCCCCCTGCCCTGTTGTCACGCGCGTCCCTAATACCTCACGGGTAACGCCGCGCGGATCCCGGCGGGAAAGGCATCCGGTCCTGGCCCGTCCGGACGCCTGCCCTGCCGCCGCCCGGCCCGCTCCCCCCGCGAGCGGCCCGGACCGGGTCCGTTGGGAGGTTGCGCGGCCACGGAGCCGCGCCCCGGGCTTCCCCGCCGCGCCGGGCAGCGGCGGTCCAGATTCCCCAGTCCTCGGGAAGAGTTCCCCTATCGATCGGGAACAGCAGAAATCTAGCCTCAGGACGTCCATCGCCGGACTTACCGACCGGTGGCCGCACCATCGATGAATCGCGCACCGCAACGGGTTTTTCTCTGTGTGAGCGGGATCAATTTCTCCCGACGCTTTCCGCGGCACCCCACAAGACGTCCCCACCGCTGCCGAACAAAGGATCGATCGATGGAACGCACGATGGTGATCGCCCCCGGCCCGACCGCGAACGGCGATCTGCACCTCGGCCACCTGGCGGGGCCGTTCCTGAGCGCCGACGTCTGCGCCAGGTACGCCAGGGCCGCGGGACGCGACGTGCTCTTCGGCACCGGCGTGCACTTCACCCAGAACTACATCGTGACCACCGCCAGGCGCCTCGGTGTGCCGCCGGAGGAGCTGCGGGTCAGGTCGGGCGCTCAGGTCGAGCGGACGCTGGAGGCGGTGGGGATCGAGCCCGACGGCTTCGTACGCTTCGACGAGCGGTACGTCACCGGGGTCCAGCACCTCTTCCGGCGGCTGTACGACGCGGACCGCCTCGCGCTGCGCTCGGTGCCGCTGCCCCATGTGGCGCGCACCGGGGACTTCCTCACCGACGCCTACGTACGCGGCACCTGCCCGGTCTGCCTGTCGGAGGGCTGCGCCGGGCTGTGCGAGGGGTGCGGGCACTGGATCGGCTCGGGCGAGCTGATCGAGCCGCGTTCGACGCTGCACCCCGACGACGAGGTGGAGCTGCGCGAGGCCCGGGTGCTGGTCCTGCCCCTTGAGGACTACCGGCCGGCGCTGACCCGCTACTTCGCGGGGCTCGCGCCCACCATGCGGCCGCGGCTCGCCCGGCTGATCGAGGAGCTGCTGTCCCGCCCGCTGCCCGACTACCCGGTCACACTGCCGATCTCCTGGGGCATCCCCGCGCCCTTCCCCGAGGTCGAGGGCCAGGTGATCTACGCCGACGCCGAGGTCATCGCCTGGAGCATGCACAGCTCGGCGCTGGCCGCCGAGGCGCGCGGCGAGGCGCCGGCCGGCGACGACGCGCTGTGGTTCGCCGAGACCGGCGCGAAGGTCGTCTACTTCTTCGGCTCCGACGCGGGCTTCGCCTTCGGGGTGGTCGGGGTCGCGATGCTGATGGCGCTGGGCGGCTACGCGCTGCCCGAGCACTTCGTGACCAACGAGTTCTACGAGCTGGACAACGACAAGTTCTCCAGCAGCCGCGGCCATGTGGTCACCGGCCGCGAGCTGGCCGCCGAGGTGCCCAGGGACCTGATCCGCTTCTACCTGGCCGCCACGGGGCCGGACTTCCAGCGCACCAACTTCACCCGCGGCGCGATGGACCAGGTGACCGCCTCCCGGCTGGTGGAGCCGTGGAACCGGGTCGCGGACAAGGCCGAGAAGTTCGCCGGCGGCGGGCCGCTGCCGGTCTCCGCCCGCTCCCGGGAGGCCGCCGCGCGGATGGCGGACCGCTTCGGCGCCTCCTACGACGCCCGCCGCTTCAGCCTGACCGGCGCCGCCTTCACGCTCACCGAGCAGCTGGGCCGGCTCGACCGGTGGGAGGTGGCCGCGGCGGACGCCGGGGACTTCTGCCACGAGGTGGACGTCTTCCTGCGCTGCGCCGCCCCGCTGCTGATCGACCTGGCCGGGCAGGCGCTGCCGGACCTGGCCATCCCCGCGTCGTCACCGGCCACCGAGGTCACGCCCCGCGCGCTGCCCCGGCTGACCGGCGCCGGTCAGTGAGCGGCAGGCCGGGCACGACGGCCGGGAGCGGCGGCGCGCGGGTGGTCGTGGTCGGAGCGGGCGTCACCGGGCTGCTGACAGCCGTGGAGTGCGTGCTCGCCGGCCACCGCGTCACCGTGCTCGACCGGGGCGCGATCCCCGACCCCGCGGCCACCTCCCACGACCAGCACCGCACCCTGCGCACCCTCGCGGTGGGCGACATCGAGGCGACCCGGCGGATGGGCGCGGCCCACCGCCGCTGGCTGGAGCTCGAACCGGTGCTCGGCCCCGGCTGCTACCGGCAGGTGGGCGTCGTCACCGCGTGGCCGCGCGAGCGCCTCGCCGAGGTCACGCGCTTCGCCGCCGCCGCTGACGTGCCGGTCGAGACCGTCGGGCCCGGCACGCTGCCGCAGCTCGGTTTCCCCGCCGGCACCGTGGGCGTACGCGAGTCGCGGGCCGGTGTGCTGCTGGCCGGCCGGGTGCTGCGGGCCGCGGCCAGGTGGCTGGCGGCCAGGCCCGCGGCGGCGCTGCGCCCGTACAGCCCTGTGGCGGCGGTCGACGCCGGCGCGGGGAAGGTCACGCTGGCCGGCGGCGAGGTCGTCGGCGGTGACGTGGTGCTGGTCGCGGCGGGCCCGTGGACCGGGGAGCTGGTCGGCCTGCCCGCGGTGCTGCACCGCCAGACCATGGTCTACCTGCGGCCCGGCCGCGGGCAGGCCCGCCGCTGGCGCCATGCGCCCGCGGTGGGCGGCCTCGGCACGGACGGGCGGGCCTGGGTGGTGCCGCCGGTCGCCGGCACGCTGCTCAAGGTCAGCTCGGACGCGGTCTGCCGGGAGGCGGCCGACACCGACGCCGGCGCCGAGGACCAGGCGCCGTGGGCGGAGCGGCTGGCGGACGCCGGGATCCTCCGCGACCCGGCCGGCTACCAGGTGGTCGCGGTCCGCGCGTGCCACTACACGACCGATACGGCCGCCGGCGGTGCCCGGCTGGCCCAGATGAGCCCCGCCGTCTGGGCGCGTACGGCCTGCGGGGGTTCCGGGTTCGCGTCGGCCCCGCTGGTCGCCGCGACGGTGGCGGCGGCGGCGAAGGAGGCTGCGATATGACCGACGAGGGCACGGTCGGCGTGTTCGACACGCTGAAGGCGACCCCGATGGCG
Organism: Streptomyces sp. NBC_00433; assembly: GCA_036015235.1. Classification (NCBI taxonomy): domain Bacteria; kingdom Bacillati; phylum Actinomycetota; class Actinomycetes; order Kitasatosporales; family Streptomycetaceae; genus Streptomyces; species Streptomyces sp. NBC_00433. Next base: position 4,130,853 of record CP107926.1, read on the forward strand.
GTGCGTTACCTGCTCGGTGGCGTACTGGTCAACCAGCTGGGCGCGTTCGTCCAGACCTTCCTGGTGCTGTACCTGACGCACCGGCACCTGTCGGTCGACGCGGCGGGCCTGTGCCTGGTCGCGTACAGCGCCGGCACCATCCTCGGCACCATGCTGGGCGGCGAGGCCACCCAGCGCTTCGGGCCGCGCTTCACCATCGTGGCCGCGATGGCCGGCTCAGGCCCGCTGGTCGCGGTGATCCCGGCGCTCAGCCGCTCGGGGCTGCTGGCGCCGCTGCTGGTCGTGGTGGCGGCGGCCGGCCTGCTGGCGCAGGCGTACCGCCCCGCCGCCTCGGTGCTGCTCAGCGACCTGATGCCGGAGCGGCAGCAGGTGATGGCCTTCTCGATGATGCGGATCGCGCTGAACACGGGGGCGGCGCTCGCGCCGCTGATCGCCGCCGGGCTGATCCTCGTCGACTGGGACGCCCTCTTCTGGCTGGACGGCGCGACCACGCTGGTCTACGCGGCCCTGGCCTTCGCGCTGCTGCCGCGGCGCGCGGTGCTCGCCGCGGCGGAGGAGAAGGCGGCAGCGGACCGCGGCCCCGAGGAAGCGGAGGCCGACGCGCCAGCGCCGATCACGGGGCGGGCCGCCTACCGGGCGATGCTGCGGGACCGGAAGTACATGTTCTACCTGACCGCGGTGCTGCTCGGCACGATCACCTACGTCCAGTCGCTCATCGCGCTGCCGCTGCAGATCAAGGCGGACGACTACCCGACCGGGCTGTACAGCGCGGTGCTCACCGTGTCGTCGCTGGTGCTGATCACCTGCGAGCTGAAGATCACCACGTACATCCTGCGGATGCCGACGCACACCGCGGTGGTGCTCGGCCACCTGGTCAACTCGCTCGGCTTCGCGGTCTACGGGCTGGCGGCGCACTCCCCCGCCTTCATCATGATCGGCGCGGTCTTCGAGGTCAGCGGGCTGATGATCGCGGGCCCGAGCATGTTCGCGCACCCGGCGACCTTCCCGGCGGCGCTCAAGGCCCGCTACATCGGCACGATGCAGGCGACCGCGGGCCTGGCGGCCGCGCTCGGGCCGCTCTTCGCGGTCTTCGTGTGGACCCGGCTCGACCACGGCTTCTGGGTGCTGTGCGCCGTGGTCAACGGTGTGGCGGGGGTGCTCGCGATGGCCGGGCTGAACCGCGGGCGCGACCCGGGCACCGCCACGGAGCAGGACGAGATCAGCCAGGGCGCGGCGGAAGAAGTCATCGGAGGAACGGCATGAACCAGCCCCAAGGTCCCGTGGTGATCGTCGGATTCGTGGGGCTCACCATCCCCTTCATCGAGGCCTTCCAGCCCGAGGGCTCGGTGGTCTACATCGAGGAGCCGGACGTCGCCCGCAAGCGGGAGGCGCACGCCAAGCTCGCCGGCGTCGGATACGCCCGCGGGCTGATCGAGTGGGAATACCACCGGCCCGGCACCGCCGACGCCTTCCACACCGCCCACCGCGACCTGGACCCGGTCGCCGTCGTCCCCGCGGTCGAATACGCGGTGCCCTTCGCCGCCCGGCTCGCCGAGCGGTACGGGCTGCCGGGCGCGAGCCTGGGCGCGGCCCTGATCCTGCGGGACAAGGCGCTGCTGCGGCAGGTCAGCGCGGCGGCCGGGATCGCCAACCCGGCGAGCGTCCGGGTGGAGAGCGCCGACGACGTACGGGACTTCCTGCGCCGCCATCCCGGTCCCGCGGTGCTCAAGCCGGCCAACCGGCAGGCGTCGCTGGGCGTCCGGGTGGTCGAGAGCCCGGCGGAGGTGGCGGCGGCCTGGACGGAGTGCCTGGTGCAGGACGAGGGCATCTTCGTCCCCGACCGGCCGATGGAAGTCGCCATGCTCGCTGAGCAGTTCGTGCGGGGCGACGAATACAGCGTCGAGATGCTCTTACGCGGCGGGCAGCCGCTCTTCACCAACGTCACGGCCAAGAAGCTCTACCCGGGCCCCTATCCGGTGGAGTCGGCGCACATCGTGCCGGCCGACATCAGCGCGGAGCTGTCCGGCCTGCTGGGCGCGCGGACCGCGCGGCTGACGGCGGCGATCGGCTTCGGGGACGGGGTGGTGCACTGCGAGTGGATCGTCTCCGACGGCATCCCGTACCTGGTGGAGTGCGCGGGCCGGATGCCCGGCGACGCCATCCTCGACCTGATCGAGACGGCCTACCCGCTGGAATTCATGCGCGCCTACTTCGCCGTACTCAAGGGCGAGCAGCCGCCCGCCGAACTGCCCGTCAGGGCCAAGTCCGGTGCGGCCGTGCGCTTCCTGGCGCCCGGCGCCGGCACGGTCGCGGCCGTCCACGGTGTCGAGGACGCCGAGCGGGCCGAGGGCGTGCTCTTCGCCAACTGCGCCGTCGCGCCCGGCACGTCCTTCACCGGGCTGCGCAACTCCTGGGACCGGGTGGGCATCGTCATGACCCGCGCCGACACCCCGGCGGAGGCGCACCGGCTGGCCGGCGCCGCGGCCGACCTGGTCCGCATCGAGATGCGGCCGCCCGGCGGGAGCCCGGCGGCGGAAAAGCCGTAGCAGCGAAAACGGATTCCCGCTGCTTCGGGAATTGTTCCCCTATGGCACGGGAATACCGACTCCCTAACCTTGAAAAGGCATCACTGACATCGAGGGGGCAATATGACTCACCGCGAGGTTGATGTTCTGGCGATTGGCGCGGGCCCGGCCAATCTGGCGCTGGCCGCGGCGATCGAGGAGTGCGGATCCGCTGAACTCGCCGAGAGCACACTGCTGCTCGAACAGGCACCCGACATCAAATGGCAACGCGATCTGCTGATGCCGTGGGCGCGCAGCCAGGTGTCCTTCCTGAAGGACCTGGTGACCCTGCGCAATCCCCGCAGCAGATTCTCGTTCCTGAGTTTCCTGCACGACCAGGGCAAGCTCGACCACTTCGTGAACCTGGGCACCTTCCACCCCTACCGGTGGGAGTTCTCCGACTACCTGCAGTGGGTGGCGACGTCGCTGGAGCGGGTACAGATCCGCTACAGCGCGCGGGCCGCGGGCATCACCCCGGAGCGCGACAGCCACGACGCCATCACCGGCTGGACGGTGACCCTCACCGACGGCGACACGATCCACTGCCGTGACCTGGTCATCGGCGGCGGCCGCGACGCCCGTGTCCCCGAGCCCTTCGGCGACCTGCCGCCCGACCGCGTCATCCACAGCTCCACCTACCGCGGCCGTATCGCGGAGATCCCCAAGGACCAGCCGATACGCGCGGTCGTCGTCGGCGGCGCGCAGAGCGCGGCGGAGATGTTCTACGCGCTGCACGAGAACCTGCCGCAGAGCCAGATCACGATGGTGGTCCGCTCCATAGGCCTGCAGAACTACCAGACCAGCAAATTCGTCAACGAGCTGTTCTTCCCCTCCTTCGTGGACGACTTCTACGACACCCCGCAGGAAGTGCGCGCCCAGGTGCTCGACGAAATGCGGTTCACGAATTACGCGGGACTCGCACCGCCTTTCCTCGACGAGCTCTACACGATGCTCTACCGGAATCGGATGCTGGGCGCGCAGCGCTCGGAAGTCCGGGCCATGACGGAGGTGACAGGCGCGCGTATCGAGGACAACGACGTCGTCCTCGACCTGCTGGACCGCAAGACCGGAAAGGAGTCGCCGCTGCGCTGCGACCTGGTCCTGCTCGGCACCGGATACGACACCCGGATGCCGGCCCTGGTGCGGGATCTGGCCGAGCACGCCGGTCTCGACAACGTCACGGTCAGCCGCAGCTACCGGGTGGACCTCGGCTCGTCCAGCCCGGGTGCGGTCTACCTCCAGGGCGTCAACGAGGCCACCCACGGCATCGCCGACTCCCTGATCAGCGTCCTGGCGCACCGCAGCCACGACATCGTCACCGACCTGCTGACCCGCCGCAGCACCGCAGAGGCGGGGGCCGTCCGATGAGCCGCCGCACTCTGCTGGTCATCGGCAGCGGCCTGAAGGTCTACCGCGAGTACCTGGTCGCGCCGATCAGCAGGCGGGCCCGCGAGGCGGGCCTGGACATGGTGCTGCTGAACAACCTCAGGCCGACGTGGCAGCAGGCCTACTTCGACGAGGTGGTCGTCACCAACGTCTTCGACACCGAGGCGATGGGCCAGGCCGCCCGCGAGGTGGCCGCCCGCCGCGACGTGGTCAGCCTGATGTGCTGGGACGAGCCGCTGGTGCTGGACGCGGGGCTGCTGGCCGCCGAGTTCGGGGTGCCGGGACTGTCCGCGCGCGGGGTGCGCGGCTGCCGCGACAAGGAGCTGACCCGGGCCGAGCTGACCGCCGCGGGCCTGCACCAGCCGGGTTTCGGGCTGACCACCACGGTTGAGGAGGCCAGGGCGGTGGCCGCCCGGATCGGCTACCCGGTGGTGCTCAAGCCGCGGGCGATGGGCGCGAGCATCGGCGTGGTCTTCGCGGCCGACGAGGCGGAGCTGGACGCCGCCTTCGATGTCGCGCTGGCGGCGAGCCGGGTCGACCCGGGCCCCTACCGGGCCAGCGCGATCGTGGAGGAGTACGCACCGGGGCCGGAGATCAGCATCGACGGCGCCGTCCACAAGGGCGAGTACCTGCCGCTGTTCGTGGCCCGCAAATACAGCAGCGACCACCCGTACTTCGAGGAGGTCGGCCACAGCGTGGACGCGGCCGACCCGCTGCTGGACGACAAGGAGCTGATCGGCACCCTGGCGCGGGCGCACCAGGCGCTCGGCATCGAGGACGGCATCACCCACAGCGAGGTGCGGCTGACCGGCCGGGGGCCGCTGATCATCGAGGTCAACGGCCGGCTCGGCGGCGACCTGATCCCCTTCCTCGGCCGGATCGCCACCGGTATCGAGCCGGGCGAGGTGCTCTTCGACGTGGCCACCGGGCAGCGCCCCGACGTCGCCCACACCCGGCGGGCGGTGGCCGGCATCAGGTTCGGCATCCCCGGCGCGGACTGCCTGCTGAAGTCCGTACGGGTGCCCGAGCCCGGCCGGGCGCCGGGCCTGGTGGCCGCCGCCCCGATGGCGGAGCCGGGCACCACGCTGCGGCTGCCGCCGGGCGGCTACCTGGCGCGGCACTCCTTCGTGGTGTGCGAGGCCGACGACGTGGACAGCTGCCAGGACCGGCTGACGGCGGCGGCGGCGCTGGTGGAGCTGGACACCGAACCGGTCGGGCCGGCCGACCCGCGGGCGCCGTTCGCGATGCCGGCCGGACTGCTGGACGTGGACGAGTGAGCGGCGTGACCGAGCGGACGAGGGACGGGCAGATGACGACGACGGCACACAGCGGCGAGCCGGACACCGCGGCCGAGATCCTGGCCAGGGCGAAGGCGCTGGCCCCGGTGCTGCGGGAGCGGGCCGCCGAGATCGAGCAGCACCGCAAGCTGCCCGCCGACGTGGTGGAGCTGCTGCGCGGCACCGGCGTCTTCCGCATGTGCTCGGGCCGCGAGTGGGGCGGCCCCGAGCTGACGTCGATGGAGCAGACGCGGGTCGTGGAGACGCTGGCCTACGGTGACGCGTCGGCGGCCTGGTGCGCGGTGATCGGCGCCAACACCGGGCTGATCGCGAACTTCCTGGACGGCCAGGTCGTCAAGGAGGTCTACCCGCGCCAGGACATGATCACCGCGGGAGTGCTCGCCCCCGCCGGGCACGCCGAGCGGGTGCCCGGCGGCTTCCGGCTCACCGGCCGCTGGTCCTTCGGCAGCGGCGTCGACCACAGCGACTGGGTGAATTCCGGCGCCTTCGTCTTCGAGGACGGCGAGCCCTACGCCAGCCCCGACGGCAGCAACCCGCACGAGTCGCGGCAGTTCCTGGTCCCCCGCTCCGACGTCGAGACGGTCGACAACTGGGACACCACCGGCCTGTGCGGCAGCGGCAGTTGCGACTACACGATCACCGACGTCTTCGTGCCGGAGAACCGCACCTTCACCTTCTACGAGCCGCGCGGCCGGATCAGCCCGCTGTCGCACCCGGAGTCCTTCATGCGGGCGCTGTGCGGCGTACCGCTGGGAGTGGCGCGGGCGGCGCTGGACCACGCGCGGGAGGTCGCCACCACCCGGGTCGACCGGATGACGGGCACCGCCTGGTCCGACAGCTTCCGGGTGCAGGTCGCGCTCGCCGAGTGCGAGGCCGACTTCCACGCCGCCCGCAGCGGCGTCTACACCGCCATGACCCGGCAGTGGGAGGTGCTGTCGGCCGGCGGCGAGCCGACCCCCGACGAGCGCGCCGCCTCGCCGCTGGCCTGGCTGCACGCCTTCCGCACCTCCCGCACGATCGTCAACAGGCTCTACGACCTGCTCCAGACCTGGTCGATCAACCGGTCCTCGCCGATGGACCGCTGGCTGCGCGACACCGCGACCATGTGCCAGAACCTCACCGCGCAGGACGTGGTCCTGGAGTCGGTCGGCGCCTATCTGCTCGGCGGGACGCCCAAGTTCCGCATCAGCCTCGGCATCACCACCTGACGCGTACCGCGGAACCGGGGCCGAGTGAGGAATCCGCATGACCAACCAGCTGAGGGGCGATGACATGACGTTGACCGCTGAGGCGCAGGCGCCGGGGACCGCGGCCGAGACCCTGGCACGGGCCGAGGCGCTGGCCCCGGTGCTGCGGGAGCGGGCCGCCGAGATCGAGCAGCACCGCAAGCTGCCCGCCGACGTGGTGGAACTGCTGCGCGGCACCGGCGTCTTCCGCATGTGCTGGGGCCGCGAGTGGGGCGGCCTGGAGCTGACCTCCGCCGAGCAGACGCGCGTCGTCGAGGCGCTGGCGTACGGCGACGCGTCGGCGGCCTGGTGCGCGGTGATCGGCGCCAACACCGGGATCTACAGCAACTTCATCGACCAGGCGACCGCCAAGGAGATGTTCCCCCGGCCCGACATGATCACCGCGGGGCTCCTCCAGCCGTCCGGCCGGGCCGAGCGGGTGCCGGGCGGCTACCGGCTCACCGGGCGGTGGCCTTTCGGCAGCGGGATCGACCACGCCGACTGGGTGACCTCGGGCGGCTTCGTCTTCGAGGACGGCAAGCCCTACGCCAGCCCCGACGGCAGCAACCCGCACGAGTCCCGGCAGTTCATGGTGCCGCGCGAGCAGGTCGAGCTGATCGACAACTGGCACACCACCGGCCTGTGCGGCAGCGGCAGCTGCGACTACACGATCACCGACGTCTTCGTGCCGGAGGAGCACACGTACAGCTTCGGCGTCGTCCACGGCCGGCCCTCGCCGCTCGCGCAGCCCGACGCCTTCACCCGCGCCATGTGCGGGGTGCCGCTGGGGGTGGCGCGCGCGGCGCTGGACCACGCACGGGAGATCGCGGTCTCCAGGATCGACCGGATGACCGGCGTCGCCTGGGCCGACAGCTTCCGTGCGCAGGTCACGCTCGCCGAGTGCGAGGCCGACTTCAACGCCGCCCGCAGCGGCGTCTACACCGCGATGGCCCGGCAGTGGGAGGTGCTCGCGGCCGGCGGCACCCTGGACGACCTCACCCTGGACGAGCGCGCCGCCTCGCCGCTGTCCTGGCTGCACGCCTTCCGCACCTCCCGCGCGATCGTCAACCGGCTCTACGACCTGCTCCAGACCTGGTCGATCAACCGGTCCTCGCCGATGGACCGCTGGCTGCGCGACACCACGACGATGTGCCAGCACCTGATCGCCCAGGACCGCATCCTCCAGTCGGCCGGCGCCTATCTGGTGGGCGGGCAACCGGAGTTCGGCATCAGCCTCGGCATCGTCTAGTGCTGTGACCGCACAGGTCCGCCGGAAGGCTCGCGGCGTCCGGTGCGGTGCATCGCAAGGCGCCGGATCGGCCTCGTAGCGGGCCTACTCGGCCGATTCGGCAACGCAACGAGGTGCCGTGCAGGGCGTCGCGAGCCGGCGGACCTGTGCGGTCACAGCACTAGCGCCTCCGGCCCGTCCCGTCCCCACCGTCAGGCCTGTCCGAGCCGCTCCGTCATGCCTGTCCGGGCCGTCCGGCCACCCAGTCCGTCCGATACGCGGGAGGAGACCCGATGAGCAGAGGCCTGGTGCTTCTGGTCAACCCCAACAAGGTGCATCCGCCGATCGCGCCCTACGCGCTCGACGTGCTCACCACCTCGTTGGAGGCCGCCGACTTCGAGGTCGAGGTGCTGGACCTCACCTTCCACCGGGAGGACTGGAAGTCCTGCCTGTCCGAGTACTTCGCCGAGCGCGACCCCTTCCTGGTCGGCGTCACCGTCCGCAACACCGACACCGTCTACGCCTTCGAGCAGCGCCCCTTCGTCGGCGAGCACAAGGAGATCATCACCGAGGTCAAGCGGCTCACGGACGCACCGATCATCGCCGGCGGCATCGGCTTCTCGACCATGCCCTTCGCCCTGGTCGAATACTTCGGCATCGACTACGGGGTGAAGGGCCCCGGCGAGAAGATCATCTGCGACCTGGCGGACGCCCTGCTCACCGGCCGCGACCCCGGCACCGTCCCGGGCCTGCTGCGCACCACCGAAGCCGGCGTCGTACGGGTGCCGCCCGCGGTGCTGACCGCACGCCACGGCCAGGCCCTGCTCCCCTCGCCCACCGGCCAGTTCGAGCCCCGGGTCTGGCAGGTCGACGCCACCGCGACCTACGTCCGCAGGTCCGGGGCGGCACTGAAGGTGGACAACCTGCTCTACTACCAGCGCGGCGGCCTCGGCGGCATCCTCACCAAGAACGGCTGCACCTACCGCTGCTCGCACTGCGTGGAGCCGGACGCCAAGGGCACGTCCTTCGGGCAGCGTTCCGTGACCGCGGTGGTGGACGAGATGGAGGCGCTGGCCGCGCAGGGCGTCCTGGACCAGCACACCACCGACAGCGAGTTCAACCTGTCGGTCGCGCACGCCAAGAACGTGCTCCGCGAGATCGTCCGCCGCCGCCACCAGCGGACACCGAGCCCGCTGCGGGACCTGCGGCTGTGGGTCTACTGCCAGCCCAGCCCCTTCGACGAGGAATTCGCCGAGCTGCTCGCCGCGGCCGGCTGCCGCGGGGTCAACGTCGGCTCCGACCACGTCAGACCGGACATGCTCACCGGCTGGAAGGTCACCGGGAAGGGCACCACCTACTACGACTTCGCCGACACCGAGCGGCTGGTGCGGCTGTGCGCCCAGCACGGCATCCTCACCATGGTCGAGGCCCTCTTCGGCATGCCGGGCGAGACACCCGAGACCATGCGCGCCTGCGTCGAGGCCTTCATGAAGCTCGACGCGACCGTGACCGGCTTCTCGCTGGGCCTGCGGCTCTTCCCCTACACGCCGATGGGCATCGCGATGGCCGCCGCGTGCGACGGGGTGCGCACCCTGCCCGGCCTCCAGTCCAACACCGCGACCGGCCCGATCATCCTCAAACCGCTCGCGAAGTGCTCGGGACCGGCCGAATACGAACGGCAGTTCATGTTCGACGAGCACGGCGGCTTCCGCCTCGTCTGCTACTTCTCCCCCGACCTCCCCTCCGACCCCGCCGCGGCCCCCGGCGACCCGACCACGCTCTGGAGCCCCTCCGTCGACCTGCTCTGGGACCTGGTCGACCCCGCAGACCACCACCGCGTGATGCTGCCGACGCTGGGCGGCGCCAGCGAGAACGACAACAACTACGCCGACAACCCCTTCCTCACCAGCCTGGTCGGCCTCGGCTACACCGGCGCCTTCTGGTCCCACTGGCGGGAGCGCGAGGACATCATGCGGCAGGTGAAGGACGGCGCCATCGCCGAGCCCGCCGGGATGTAATGGACCCGAGCATATTCCGGCGAAACGTAGAACGTTGAATTGCCGAAGTTATACCCGGGCATCCCTGCGGCTCTTGCGGTCCGCTGTTTCCTGCTCCATCCTGGTACCGCTCGACCGAACCACCATGAACAGCACGTTGGGGGAAATCCAATTTAGAGGGGCAAATGAGCCAGCAGGAAAACACCACGAGATTACAACGGCAACTCCCGTCCCACACGGATGTGCGACAGGAGGATTCGGGGCACCGGCCCGAAGGGCAGGCCCCGCCGTCGCCGTACTCGCACCAAGGGGCTCCTGCTCCGCTCACCGTCCTGCTCGCCGACGCCCAGCCCGCGATCCGGCACGGCGTGCGATCCGTACTCGAACGCAGCAGCGGGATATCGGTCGTCGGCGAGGCCGCCACGGCGGACGAGGTGCTCGCCGAGACCTCGCGCTGCCGCCCGGACGTCCTGGTGGTCGACCCGCTGATGGACGAGCCGACCGGCACGCACGTCATCAGCCGGGTCCTGCGCATGACACCCGACATCGGCGTCCTGGTCTTCAGCTCGGACGACGACGACAAGGCGATCACCTCGGCGCTGCACGCCGGCGCCCGCGGCTACCTCATCAAGCGGGCCAACGCGGACCAGATCCTGCGCGGCATCCAGGCCGTCGCGGCCGGCGAGGCCATCGTGGACAAGTCGATAGCCGACCGGCTCAGCGTCCTCATCCGCCCGGCTACCGGGCAGTACTACTACCCCTTCCCACAGCTCACGAACAGGGAGCGGGACGTGCTCGACCGCATCGCGGCCGGCAAGTCCAACACCGCCATTGCCCGGGAACTGGCACTGGCCTCCAAGACCATCAGCAATCGGGTCTCCACGATCTTCGGCAAGCTCGGCGTGGCCGATCGCGCACAAGCGATTGTATTAGCCAGGGATGCGGGCCTCGGTCATGGCTGAACGCCTTTTATCCCGCCCTGTGCACCGGGAAACCTGCTCGGTGCATGTATTTCCGCTTCCCCGTCGCAGATTCCCGTCGGAAAGGGAAGACTTCCCCTGTCGACCGGGAGTCGCCGGATTCTAGCCTGAGGGCTGTCGCACGGCCACCCAGTCGAAGAAAGCCGATCGGAGCGGGACGTTGACCGACCACGAGCACGCCGACGTGACCATCCGCGCCATGGAGCCGGACCACCTCGAAAGGGCCCACGGGCTCGACCTGAAGCTCCTCCACCCGTGGGCGGGGCTCGACTCGCCCTTCCGCGGCGCCTGGTGCGTGCTGCGCCCCGGCGACATCTCGGAGCTGCACGCGCACCACGACCGGGAGATCTTCATCGTCATGTCCGGCCGCGGCACCGTCGTCGCGGGCGGGCGGCGCCAGGAGGTCGCGGCGGGCGACCTGGCCTACATCAGGCCCGACGTGGAGCACAGCGTCGTCAACGAGCACGACGAGGACTTCGCCTACTACGCGATCTGGTGGGACCGGGCGATGTCCGCGGAATTCCTCGGCCTGCCGGAGGACACCGCCGCGGCCGCGGCCGGCACGGAGGCGGTGGCCTCGTGATCGACTACGACGGGCGCCGCTTCCGCGCGCCGGACGGGGACACGGCGACCGAGGCCGTCTACCACCAGCAGGACGACTTCGTCTGGGGCGAGGTCGCGGGCGGCGCGATCCGGCGCGGCTGGACCGCGGGGACCCGCGGGCCCGACGGGACGCTGTCGATGGGCTACACGCTGGTCTTCGCCTCGGGCGAGGTGGTCTGCGGGCGCAGCGTGAACACCCCGGAACTGACCGACGACGGCCGGGTGCGGCTGCACGAGGCGTGGGAGCGGTACGGCCCGCACGCGGCGACCGGCGTCTCCTACATCGAGGAGGTGGCCTGACCGTGGCACCGGCGACGGCGACAGAGGCGGACTGGCGGGGGCTGGAGAAGAGCGTGACGGGCCGCGTCCTGCGGCCCGGCGACGCCGGATTCCTCTCCTCCAGCGCGCCGTTCAACAAGCGCCACACCCTGGCGACGCCCGCGGGCGTGCTCGCCGTCGCCGATGTGCCCGACGTGCGGCGGGCGGTGGAGTGGGCCAGGGAGACGGGCACGCCGATCGTGCCGCGCGGCGGCGGGCACTCCTACGCCGGCTTCTCGGTCAACTCCGGCCTGGTGCTCGACCTCAGGGCGCTGGACGCGGTCGCCGCCGACGGCTCCAGCGGCCTGGTCACCGCCGCCGGCGGCGCCTCGATGGCCGCCGTCTACGCGGCGCTCGAACCCGAGCGGATCGCCTTCGCCCTCGGCAACGGCGCCTCGGTGGGCATCGCCGGGCTCACCCTCGGCGGCGGCTCGGCGGCCACCTCGCGCGCCTTCGGGCTCACCGCGGACGCGCTGGTCTCCACCACCCTGGTGACCGCCGACGGCGACCTGCTGACCTGCGACGCCGAGCACCACGCCGACCTCTTCTGGGCCTGCCGCGGCGGTGGCGGCGGCAATTTCGGCGTCAACGTGTCCTTCACCTACCGGGCCTTCCCGGTCTCCGGCGCCGCCACCTGCCTGCTGCTGTGGGACGGCGCCGACGCCCCCGCCGTCTTCGCGGTGCTCCAGGAGGTGATGCGCCAGGCGCCCGAGGAGTGCTCGATACGCCTCGGCCTGAGCACCACCGGCTCGGGCACCACGGTCTCGGCCGTCGGCATGCACCTGGGCACCGCGGCCGAGCTGCGGGACCTGCTCGCCCCGGTGGTCGCGGCGGCCAGGCCGCTGCGCGCCGACATCGCCGACCGCACCTTCTGGGAGGCCAAGGACTACCTCGCGCACGAGACGTCGGAGGGCGCCTTCGCGGCCACCACGCGTTTCGCCGTGGACCCGCTGCCGCCCGAGGCCGTCGCCGACGTGCTGGCCCGGCTCGGCCGCTGGCCCGGCGGCAGCAATCCGGACGGCGGCGGCTTCGCCCTCTTCGGCTGGGGCGGCGCGGTCAACAAGGTCGCCCCCGCCGACACCGCCTTCCCGCACCGGCACGCCAACTACCTGGTCAGTATGGACACTTCGTGGGGCGAGCAGGACGGCCCCGGGGCGGTGCCCGCGCATCTGCGGTGGCTGGCCGAGCTGCGCGAGTCGGTGGCGCCCCACACGGCGGAGGGGGCGTACGTGAATTTCACCGATCCCGACCTCGCGGACTGGCGCACCGCCTACTACGGGGCCAACTACCCGCGGCTGGTGGAGATCAAGCGGCGGGTCGACCCCGACCGGCTCTTCCGCTTCCCGCAGGCCATCGGCTCCTGAGGCCGGCCGAGACCCCCGACCGGACCGGTGTCCGGCCGGGGGTCTCCGCCGTCAGGTGGCCAGCGGCAGCGGCGCGCGCACCGGGACCGGGACGAGCACCGAGGAGGGGACCACCTCCTCGGTCTCCTCGTCGATCAGCGAGACCCGCACCGCCGGGTTGGGCGCGGTGTCGACGCTGAGGGTGGCGTCGAGCGCGAAGAGCACGCTGACCGGGTGACTGCCGCGGGCGTCCCGGTAGCTGCCGGCATAGCGCAGCACCCGCCAGCCCTCGTCGTCCCAGTGGTCGAGCAGCGCCGAGCGCACCACCGGCATCGCGGTCTGCCAGGCCAGCGAGTTCTCCAGCAGCTGCACGGTCGCGGCGACCGGCACCCGCCCGCCGGACGCCGACGGCAGCGGATTGCCGAAGACCCGGATCCGGGCCTTGCGCAGCGGCACCAGCCACACCCGGTCCAGGTCGGCGGTCAGGCCGAGCAGCAGCGCGGCCGCGGCCGCCAGGACCAGCGCGGAGCCGCCGGGGCGCCGCGAGACCTCGGACCACCAGGCGGCGTCGGCGCCGGCCGCGGCCGCACCGCCGGCCACGACGAGCCCGGCCCTGGTGAAGGAGCGCACCCCGATCGGGCCCTCCGCGCGGGCAGTGCACCCGCAGGAAGACTCGGGGGCGGTCGCCTTCGCATAGGCCAGGTAGCCGGTGAAGCCGAGGCCGAGCAGGGCCGTGCCCGCGCCCGGCAACAGCGCCTCCGGTGACGCCAGCAGGGCGGCGGCCAGGGCCAGTTCGACCCCGCCGACCGCGCGCAGGGCCAGGGTGGCGCGGCGGCCGTCGTTCAGCACCCGCACCAGCACGGTGTTCGCGGCCAGCTGGGCGGTCTGCCGGCCGAAGAGCTTGACCGCGCCGGTCGTGGCGAGCAGCACCGCGCAGACCAGCGGCGCGAGGTTGGAGACCAGCGGAATCATCGCACCGCCCCCTCAGTGCCCGAGCGAGACGCGGGCGATGTCGATGGCGCCGTCCGCGGGCCGCCAGGCGCCGAGCACCTGCGCCTCCTGGCCGATCCTGGTCCGCGACAGGTCGGCGGTCAGGGCGCCGCCGAGGTAGGAGGCGGTGGTCGTGTCGGGCACGATGTGGCCGACCAGCTCGTCGTTGCCGTGGGTGAGGTGGAGCCGGTCCTTGGCGATGCCGCGGATGGTGACGTAGACGTTCACGATGTTGACCCACACCGCGTCGGCCGCGATCGTCCCGTCGGGCATGACGGCGCCGCGCGCGTAGAGGCCGTCGCCGACCTCGATGGCCTCGGCGGTGGTGGTGCGCAGCTTCCAGATGCTGGTGGCGTTGGTCAGCTGGATCAGGTTCCGCTCGCCGTGGGAGCCGGCGACGTCCAGGACGTTGCGGTTGATCGCGACGATCCGGCCCTCGGCGAAGGCCGTGGGGATCGCCGCGTCGAGCGAGGGCATCGGGTCGGCGAAGGCGGCCTCGGCGTCGAGCCCGCCGAGCGCGGACGCGCCCACGATGGTGGCGCCGCCGACGGCGGCCGTGGTCAGAAAGCGCCTCCGGTCCAGGCGGCGCCCGCCGGATTCCTGGTTGTGGCTCATGTCGTCCTTCCTGCCTGCTTCGAGGGGGTGCGCGGGACGGAGGTCACTCGTAGATGTAGACGGGCAGCTTGCCGGAGCTGAGGCTGCCGATCGCGGTGAAGGCCGAGGGGGTCAGGTCGATGACCCGGTTGGTGCGGCAGGCGCCGTTGCAGCAGGTGGCCTCGCCGCAGAAGCTCTTGGTCCGCGGTCCGCAGTCGGCGAGCGTCACGCAGACGGTGGCGCCGGAGCACTGGTGGCGGACGTTCATGACGGCGCCGCAGGTGCGGCGCGGCATGCCCTCGCCGCACAGGTCGGGCCGGGTGATGTCCCAGCAGGCGGCCGAGAGGTTGGGCCAGGCGGCCATGTTCTTGCCGGACTGGCAGGTGCCGCAGGCGCCGGTGCCGGCGCTGCCGCAGGAGCCCCAGGCGTTGCCGCAGCAGAACCAGGTGGCTTCGCCCGCCCACAGGGAGGTCGATCCGCAGGCCATGTCGAATCCCTTCGTGTTGGGACACCGGTCGGGGGTGTGACCGGTGCATGACAAACAACGCATACGGATACGGGTGCGCCGCGGAATGGGGGGCCGCGGCGGTGCTGACGGGAGGTGCCCAGTGGATGACGCGCCCATGGCAAGCGACGAGCCGGGGGTGGTCCGTGGTCCGCGCCTTTGCGGTGCCGGCCGTGCGGTGCCGTTCTGCCACGCGGCCGCGCTGCCGTGCTGAGCGGTGCGGTGCCGTGCGGTGCTCAGCGGCGTGATGCCCGGCGGTGCGGTGCGATGGCGGTGCGGTTCTGCGGGGGTGGCGCCGTGCCTTGCCTGGCTGTCGCGTGCTTGCGGGCTGCCTGGGGCGGGCCTCCTGCTGTGCCGTATGCGTCTGGTGAGTCGGCAGTGCAGGGTGGAACAGGCCCCATGATGCGCCTGTCTACGCGCGTTCGGAAGAGGGCACACGCCCTCGGTCCGCCCGGCGCCCGGGGCTCCCGGGGTCTCACATGTCCACGGGCCAGTCGACCAGGCCCTGGAAGAGCACGAAGCCGATGACCGCCACGCAGGGGGCGGCGACGGCCAGCACCCACCGGGTCGAGACGTTGCGCTGCCGCCAGGGCAGCGCCCAGCTCACGGACAGCACGGCGAGGGAGAGGCCGAGCGCGGCCCGCAGCACGTCGTAGCCGAGCGCGAAGGACGCCTCGAAGTGGTCGGCCTCCGCGCCGTCGCAGGAGTCGCAGGCCATCGCGGACAGCGAGCCGTAGAGGAAGGCCACGAGGGCCAGCGGCAGGGTGACCAGGGAGGACACGAGCGGCGACACCCACGCCCTGGGGACCCGGGCCGTCGGCGCGTAGTCCGGCAGTAAATAGCTCATGTCACCACTCAACACCCCGGCCGCCCGTGCCACATGAGTCGCCGTACTCATGTGGCCCCCGCGCGGGCGGCCCGGTGCCGGATCCGTGGCCCGGTCCTGGCCCGGTCCCGTTCTCCGGGCCCACTTCTCCAGGCCCTTTCACAGCCCCACGTCCCTGCGGCTCATGTCGTCCAGCGACTCCCGGCGGACGAGCAGCCGCGCGGTGCCGCCGCTGACCGCCACCACCGGCGGGCGGCCGACCATGTTGTAGCCGGAGGCCATGGACAGCTGGTAGGCGCCGGCGGCGGGTACGGCCAGCAGGTCGCCAGGACGTATGTCGTCCGGCAGCATCGCCCGGTCCGCCAGGATGTCGCCGGCCTCGCAGTGCCGGCCCACCACCGCGGCGGGCGCGAGCGCGGCCGGGCTGTGGCGGCCGATCAGCCGGGGCGCGTACCGCACCCCGTAGAGCGCGGGCCTGGGGTTGTCGCCCATGCCGCCGTCGACGGCGACGAAGGTGCCGCCCGGCGACCGCTTGACCGACAGCACCCGGTAGACCGCCACGCCGGCCGGGCCGACGACCGCCCGCCCCGGTTCCAGGGTGAGCCGGGGCACCGGCAGCCGCGCGTGGGCGCAGCCGTCCGCCAGCTCGGCCCTGACCCGCTCGGCCAGCACCCGGATGTCCAGCGGCCGGTCCCCCGGGCGGTAGGCGATGGCGTGCCCGCCGCCGATGTCGAGCTGGGGCAGCACCAGGCCGTGCTGGTCGCGTACGTGCGCCATCAGGCCGACCATCCGGCGTACGGCGGCGGCGTAGGGCCGGACCGAGGTGATCTGCGAGCCGATGTGGCAGTGCAGGCCCACCAGTTCCAGATGCGGCTGGCCGACGATCCTGGCGATCGCGTGCTGGGCCGAGCCGTCGGCGATCGACAGGCCGAACTTCTGGTCGTCGGTGCCGGTGCGTATCGCCGCGTGGCCGCCGGCCGATATGCCGGGCACCACCCGCACCATGACCTGCTGCCGGTCGGTGCGCGGCACGATCGCGGCCAGCCTGGCGATCTCCGCCATGCCGTCCACCACGATCCGCCCGACGCCGAGCCGCACCGCGGTCGCCAGGTCCTCCGGGCTCTTGGCATTGCCGTGCATCACGATCCGCTCGGCCGGGAAGCCGGTGGCGACGGCCAGGCCCAGCTCACCCGCCGAGCACACGTCGAGGCCCAGGCCCTCCTCCTGCGCCCAGTGCACGACGGCACGGCACAGGAAGGCCTTGGCGGCGTAGACGACGTCGGCGTCGGGGAAGGCCGCGCGGTAGGCGCGGCAGCGGTCCCGGATCTCGCCTTCGTCCAGGACGTAGACGGGGGTGCCGAAACGGTCGGCTGCCTCGGCCAGGGAGACACCGGCGACGGTGACGTCGCCCTCCCCGGCGGGGCGCGCGGAGGCCGGCCACACGGGCAGCGCGCCGGGGTCCTCGGAGCCGCCGGGCCGCCCGGAAGCACCGGGCTTCCCGGGCTGCGGCACCTGGGCGGTGGGGATCATCGATGAGACGGACATGCCGGTCCCCTTCCTCAGCCGATCAGCAGGTCGAAGGCGAAGTCCGCGGACGCGGACCCGCCGCCGCCGGCCGACAGGGGGCGGGCGCGCGGCGCGGAGAACTGCGGGTCGACGGTGAGGACACCGACCCCCAGCGGCCGGGCGAGCGCGCGCAGCGCGGGCTCGGAGAGCCTGATCCAGTCCTGGTCGGCGCCCAGGGTGGCGGTGAGCCGCTCGCGGGAGGTGAAGCCGACCGCGGTACGCGTCCCCAGCGGCGTACGGAAGAAGCGGGCCGCACAGCCCGCGGGTCCCGACCGGACGGGGACGAAGAGCGGTCCGGCCGGGACGCGTTGGGCGGGTTCGGGGTCCTCGGTGTGATCGAGAACAGCCATGGTGTTCCTCCAGGTGCAGAGCTTCGGCGGCACTCGCGGCGGGGCGGCCGCGAGTACCTCGATCACGCTATTCCCCCGCACCTGGTGCGCCTGGGGCCCCTGACGCGCGCTTGACGCCGGCGGCCCCGGCGCTGACGCGACGCTGACGCGGCGGACGCGCCCGCGCGGGGCGGGACCATCCGGACGGAATTCCCGCTGTCGCGTGCATGGGCGGCAAGTCCGGGTAACCGGAGGTGAAGGCCCGGGGCGGGCCGGTCGTCGGGACCACGTCGCGGAAAGGGTGGGTCTCATGCCCAGAGGTTCCAGCGCCAAGCGCGAGCGCCAGTACGAGCACATCAAGGACAGCGCTGAGCGCCGCGGCGAGTCCGAGTCGCGGGCGGAGGAGATCGCCGCCCGTACGGTCAACAAGGAGCGGGCCAGGTCCGGCGAGTCCAGGACGGCCGGCCGCTCCTCCCTGCAGGACATGTCGTCCTCGCGGCGCGGCGGCAAGCGCTCGCACACCGGCGCGGGCGGCCCGACGAAGGCGCAGCTCTACAACGAGGCCAGGCAGCGCGGCGTCAAGGGCCGCTCGACGATGACGAAGTCCGAGCTGAGCAGGGCGCTGGGGCGCTGAGGCGTGACGGGACGACGGACACCGGGCGGACGCTCACCGGACGGGCCCGCGTCAGACGGGTCGACGCCCGACGGTCCGGCGTCCGACGGTCCTGACGACCCCGGGAGGCACGAGACCGCCGAGGAGAGGGCCGACCGCCGCTGGGGCGACCTGCTCCAGGAGCTGCGGGTCGCCCAGACCGGTGTGCAGATCCTCTTCGGCTTCCTGCTGACCGTCGTCTTCCAGCAGCGCTTCACCGACCTGTCCGACACCGACCGCCACCTCTACGTGGCCACCGTCGTCGTCGGCGCGGCGACCACCGGCGCCCTCGTCGGCCCGGTGGCCATGCACCGGCTGCTCACCGGCCGCCGCCTCAAGCCCGAGACGGTGGTGTGGGCGTCCCGGATGACCGTGCTCGGCCTGGGCCTGCTGCTGTGCACGATGGCCTGCTCGCTGCTGCTGGTGCTGCGGCTGGCCGTCCACGACACGGTCGCGGCCTGGCTCGCGGGCGGCATGGTCTGCTGGTTCACGCTGTGCTGGCTGGTCTTTCCGCTGTGGGCCAGGCACCACAGCGGATCACGCGGCTGAGCCCGCCGGCTGGAGGCGGTCGATCAGCCCTGCGGCGGTGAAGGCGGCCACGATGTCGTCGCGGCTCTCGGTGAAGTGGGCCCAGCTGTCGCAGTGCGCGGCGACGACCCGGCGGGCGCCGAGGATCACGGCGGCCTCCGCCGCCTGGGCGCTGTCGAGTACGAGCGCCGCGCCGCCGTAGAGGACCGGGAAGCGCGGAGCGCCGGCGAAGATCACGGCGGTGTCGACCGGGCCGAACCGCCCGGCGATCTCCCGGACCGCGTCGAGCGAGGCGTTGTCGCCGCTGACGTAGACGGTCGGCAGGCCCTCCCCGGTCAGGACGAAGCCGACGACCTGCCCGCTGATCGGCTCGACGTCCGCGCGCGCCCCCGGCCCGTGGATCGCGGGCACGGCGGTCACGGTGACGGTGCCGCCGCCGGGCCGGTCAAGCTCGACGGCCTCCCAGTCGGCGAGCCCCCTGGCCGCCTCCCCCAGCCGCTGCCCGGCGTCGGGCGTGGTCAGCGTCAGCGGTACGCCGGCGAGCAGGGCGCGCCCCGCATTGTCGAGGTTGTCGGCGTGCTCGTCGTGCGAGAGCAGGACGACGTCGATCCGCCCGAGGTCGGCGGGGTCGGCGGTGGAAGGCGCGGTCTTGGTCAGCACGGGACGCCCGGGGCGCCGGTAGTCGCCGGGCCCGTCGAAGGTCGGGTCGGTCAGGAACCGCAGGCCGCCGTAGTCGAAGACGGTGGTCGGGCCGCCGAGGACGCGGACGGCGAGGGCCTGGGGGTCTGCGGTGTGGTTCCGGGCAGTCGACATCAGGAGCTTCCTCACGGATGAGAGCCAGTGCTTCCGTGAGGGAGAGTAAGCGCTTCTCACGGATGAAGGCAAGACGTACCATGAGGTCCATGACGGAGAACGTGATCGCGGCGGAGGCGGCCGAGACGGACGCGCCGCCCGCGGACCCGACCACCGGAGCGCCGCGCGTACGGCGGGGTGACGTACCGCCGGAGGCGGCCTCGCACGGGCAGCCGCACGTACCGCCCCCCGCGCCGGGTGCGGACCTGTACGTGGCCCTGGACTTCGCCAACAGCTCCATCGCCGTGCCCGGCGGCCAGGTCATCGACCTGCTCGCGACGCCGGCCGCCGCCGAGGAGTGGCTGGTGGGCCACGGCCTCGCGCCGGTCGGCGCCGGGCTCCAGGAGGTCTGCGCGGCCAGGCTGCGCGGCCTGCGGGACCAGGTGCGCGCGCTGATCGCCGCCCGCGTCGGCGAACGCCCCGCCCCCGCCGACGCGTTGGCCGCCGTCAACGACGCGCTCACCCGGGCGCCCGCCGCCCGCCTGCTGCGCTGGGACCCCGAACTCGGCCTGCACCGCGAGACGTCCCACCCGGTCACGCAGATCACCGAGCACGCCCTGGCCGCCCTCGCCGCCGACACCGCCGACCTGCTGACCGGCCCGGACGCCGACCGCCTCACCGCCTGCGGCTCCGCCCCCTGCACCCGCCACCTCCTCCGGCACGGCCGCCGCCACTGGTGCTCCACCCGCTGCGGCGACCGCGCCCGCGCCGCCCGCGCCTACGCCCGCCGCACGCGGCCCGTCACGCACTGACCCGCCCTACGATGGGGCCGGGGGCAACACCGGTGCCGTGCGGGGGGATCGAGGACTGTGCGATCACGGGCGAGGGCGGCCGTCACGGCCGCGCACGGCGGCGGCACGCGCGGGGCTGACGACGGAGCGACTGGTCGGAGCGGGGGCGGAGCCGGCCGACGAGGTCGGCTTCGACCAGGTGACCGCCTCCGCGGTGGCCAGGCACTTCGACGTCAAGGTCGCGAGCCTCTGCTCGCACCTGAGGAACACGCACGACCTCAGGACCAGGATCGCCCTGCTCGCCCTGGAGGAGATGGCCGACCGGTCCGCCGACGCCCTCGCAGGCCGGGCCGGGAAGGACGCGCCGGCCGCCCTCGCCGACGTCTACCGCGACTACGCCCGCGAGCACCCCGGCCGCTATGCCGCCGCCCAATACCGGCTCGACCCGGAAGCGGCCGCGGCCGGCGCCGGCGCCGGCACGCCCGGATGACCCGGGCCGTCGTGCGCGGCTACGACCTGGCGGAGCCGGAGCAGACGCACGCGGTCCGGATGCTGGGCAGCTTCTTCCACGGCTACGTCGGCCTGGAACCGGCCGGCGGCTTCAGCCACAGCGCCCCCGACTCGCAGGAGACCTGGTCACGGCTGCTGGACGCCCTCGACGCGCTGCCGCGGAACTGGCCCGCGGCCCCCTGACCCGCAACCCCGCCCGCATCCCGCCCGCATCCCCCCGCACCCGAGCAACAGGTTGAGACCCATGAGCACCCCAGAGCGCCACTGGACCACCACCCCCATCACCGCCGAACTCGTACGCGGCGCCCTTGAGTTGGAGCGGACCGAGCACGGCCTGCTGCCGCACCGGCTGCCCGCCCGCGCGCGGGCCCAGTGCGCCGACCCGCAGCTCGCGCTGGCCGAGTCGCAGCCCTCCGGCGTACGGCTGTCCTTCCGTACGGCCGCCACCGCCGTCGAGTTGGACACGCTGCCCACCAAGCGCGTCTACACCGGGGCCCCGCCCCGCCCGGACGGCGTCTACGACCTGGTCGTCGACGGGCGGTTGGCCGGGCAGGGCAGCGTGTCGGGCGGCACCACCCTGACCGTCGACATGGCCACCTGGGCAACCGAGTTGACGCCCGGACCGGTCGGCACCCTCAGCTTCACCGGGCTGGCCGGCGGCGACAAGGACGTCGAAATCTGGCTGCCGCACAACGAGATGACCGAACTCGTCGCCCTGCGCACCGACGCCCCCGTCGAGCCCGCGGCAGAGCGCGGCCGCAAGGTGTGGCTGCACCACGGCAGTTCGATCAGCCACGGCTCCGAGGCCACCAGCCCCACCGCGACCTGGCCCGCCCGCGCCGCCTCCCTCGCCGGCGTGGAGCTGATCAACCTGGGCCTGGGCGGCAACGCCCTGCTCGACCCCTTCACCGCCCGCGCCCTGCGCGACACCCCCGCCGACCTGATCAGCGTCAAGATCGGCATCAACCTCGTCAACTCCGACCTGATGCGCCTGCGCGCCTTCGCCCCGGCCGTCCACGGCTTCCTCGACACCATCCGCGAAGGCCACCCGGGCACCCCCCTGCTGGTCGTCTCCCCGCTGCTGTGCCCGATCCACGAGGACACCCCGGGCCCCACCGACTTCGACCTCGAAGCGCTCGGCACCGGCAAGGTGTCCATGCGCGCGGCCGGCGACCCCGCCGACCGGGCCAGCGGCAAGCTGACCCTCACCGTCATCCGCGACGAGCTGTCCCGCATCGTCACCGAGCGCCGCGCGGAGGACCCCCGCCTCCACTACCTCGACGGCCGCGCCCTCTACGGCCCCTCCGACGCCGCCGCCCTCCCCCTCCCGGACAACCTCCACCCCGACACCGCCACCCACGCCCACATCGCGACCCGCTTCGCGACCCTGGCCTTCGCCCCCGACGGCCCCTTCACCGCCGCCGCGCCGGCCTCTCCCGGGCGGTAGCGGGCCGCCCTTTCAGGCCGCGCGGTCGAACCCGGGCGCGGGCCTGGCCGCCGGGGAGGTGGACGCCGCCCCGCTGCGGCTGCCCTTGCCCGGCCCGGGACGGGCGCGTGGCGGGACCACTGGCTGGCCGCGGACGAGCGGCGACGGCCGGCCGGTGCGGATCGGCGCCGGCCGGCGACGCCGATCCCGTCGCAGGGGACTTCGTCGCCTGCTGCCTGGACGAGCGGGACTGAGCGCGGCCGGGCGGGGCCGGGCGGGGGCGCCGTATCAGCAGAACCAGCCGTTCTGCACCCACCCGTGCCGGTTGATGTCGCCGTAGGCGAAGCCGTACACCCAGGAGCCGTTGACCTGCTCGACCAGGAAGGTCTGGCCCTGGAAGAGGGTGCCCATCCAGGCGCCGACGGGTTCGGTCCTGACGTAGAGGTCCTGGGCGCAGACGGTCTCCCGGACGCCGACGGTGCCGTTGGCGGCGCCCGCCGGATCGGCGGCGGTCAGCAGGGCGGCGGCGGCCAGCGCGGCGGCGCCGGCGCCCATCGATACGGTTCGCAGCACGGTGAACTCCCGCTGGTCGTGGGGGTGTGAGGGCTGAGGGTCGAGCGGCGGGGCCGGGTCTCACCAGGAGCCGTAGCCGCCGATGCACTCGATCCGCAGGTAGCCCCAGTCGTTGGGCCCGAAGTCGAAGCTGGCGGCCCAGCCGTTGTAGACGGGGTGCGAACCCGGGGTGTGGCCGACCTTGTTGCCGTAGACCAGCGTGCGCAGCAGCCCCGACGGGCCGTTCGCGCTGTCGTAGTTGGCGTAGAAGCTGGCGCTCTGGCAGACCACGATGGCGTGCTCGGGCGGCACGACCGCCTCCGCGGAGGGCAGCAGGGCGCTCGCGGCGGGGACGGCCAGCAGGCAGGCGGCGATGAGCGTACGACGGCGTCGCGTCATGTCACGTCCAGGAGTGAGGGGTGTGCCGGACGATGCGGAAGTGCCGGGTGCTGCGAGCCCACTCTAGATTCTTGACCGATCCCTGACAACACATGCGGCCCCGGTCCGGACCCCCGCACGAGGGCGCGCGGCGCCAACGGGGAGCCCGGCACGGGGACTTCACCGAGCGTCCCTATCCTTCTCATGCCTACGAGAAGGGTTCCCCCGAACGATGAAGCGCACCGTACTGACGACCGCACTGCTGTGCACGACCGCGGCCGTCGTACTGACCGGCTGCGGCGGCGAGAAGGACTCCGCGAGCAGCAGCACCTCCGCCCCGGCCGCCGCGACCTCGGCACCCGCCACCACCGCCGCGGCGCCCGCGGGACCGCTGGACGGGCTCACCGCCCAGCAGATATCCGACAGGGCCACCGCCGCCATGAACGCCCTGACGTCCGTCCACGTGGCGGGCCAGGAGATGGACGGCAGCACGCCCGCCCACCTGGACGTCACCGTCGCGACCTCCGGCAAGTGCCTGGCCACCGTCGGTGAGGGCGGCGGCGACATGAAGATCATCAGCACCACCGAGTACACGTACATGAAGGGCGACCCGACCTTCTGGAAGGCCCAGGGCAAGGACGGCGTGGCCCTCGGCGACGCGCTGCACGGCCGCTGGCTGAAGAAGCCGGGGAAGGCGTCGTCCGACTCGGACCTCAAGGAATTCTGCGACCTCAAGACCTTCATGGCGGGCTTCACCGCGGACGACGGCTCCCCGCTCACCAAGTCCGCGCCGGTCGAGCTGGACGGGCAGACCGTCATCCCGCTCACCCAGCACGACAGCGACGGCGACCTCGTCGTCTACATCGCCGACTCCGCCAAGCCGTACGCCCTGAAGCTCGAAGAGCCGGGCAGCGGCGGCCCCGGCACCGACGGCAGCGGCACCGTCACCTTCAGCGGCTTCGACAAGGCCCTCCACGTCTACGCCCCGCCGGCCGCCCAGACCGTCACGGAATCCGCCCTCTCCCTCTGACCGGGCGCCCCCTCCCGGCGCTCCGGCCCCCCGCGCCGGAGCCCCGGGAGGGCGGGTGTCACTTCCGCCAGAAGAGGTGGTGCGCGGTGCCGCTCGCGCTGGTCGCGACCTCCAGGTGGAAGCGGTCGAGCAGCTCGTCCGGCGACTCCCAGAGCCGGAGCCCGGAGCCGAGGTCCAGCGGCGCGACCGCGATGTGCATGCTGTCGACGAGGTCCGCGTCGAGGAACTCCCTGACGGTGGTGACCCCGCCGCCGAGCCGCACGTCCTTGCCCTGCGCCGCCTCCCGCGCCTGCTTGAGCACGGTGGCCGGGTCGCCGTCCACGAAGTGGAAGGTGGTGTCGGACAGCGTGAACGACGGACGGGTGTGGTGGGTCATGACGAAAACCGGCGTACGGAACGGCGGCTCCTCCCCCCACCACCCGCGCCAGTCGTGGTCCTCCCACGGCCCGCGCTGGGGCCCGAACTTGTTGCGCCCCATGATCTCGGCGCCGATATTGCGGGCGAAGTCCCGCGTGAAGTAGTCGTCGAGCCCGCGGCTGCCTCCCGCGTCACCCCGCATGGGCCAGCTCGCCGTGGCCCCGGCCCACCCGAACAGCCGCTCCGGGTGGGGAAGCCCGAACGGCTCCTCAAGGGTCTGGGCCTCGGCGGCGGCGATCCCGTCCCGCGAGACGCAGAAATTCATGACTCTCAGTAGCTGATCCATCGCTTGCCTCGCCCGATCCTGTCGCTTGCGTACGTGCGGCGAAATGCCCCACGCAAGAGCGTCGAACGGACCGCGCCAGGATCGACAGCCGAAGGAAGACGAATTCGGGTGCGAATACGGGCCCGGTCCGGCGGGCGCGCGGGCCCGGCGGTCCAGCCGGCGGGGCCGGGTCTCCCACCGGTCCTGGGAGAGCTCGTACAGCACACGTTGGGGCGGATGGGCGGACGGGGCGGCCCGTACGGGGGTGGGTGCTGGCGTGTCGGGTGGCGCTGCCGGGGCGGGCGCAGAGGATCGGTGGCCAGGGCGGCCGTTCCGGCGGAGGGGGCGGCCGGGCGAAAGCGTTCACCGACCGAGGAGTGCCATGTCCCAGCAGGACAACATCGCCGCTCAGACCGCCTTCGGCGAGGCCGTCAACAGCGGGAATCTCGCGGCCATCGCGGACGTCGTCGCCCCCGGTTCGATCGACCACGACGCAGCTCCCGGGCAGGGGCCGGGTCCGGAGGGATACCAGGCCATGTTCCGCGACCTCAGGGGCGCCTTCCCCGACCTGCACGTCGAGGTCGAGCACCTGCTGGCCACCGACGACGAGCTGGCCTTCGCCTACACCATCACGGGCACGCACCGCGGCGAACTCGGGGGCCACGCGCCGACCGGCAAGTCGGTGAGCTTCCGCGGGATGCAGATCAGCCGCTTCGTGGACGGCATGCTCGTGGAGCGCTGGGGCAGCAGCGACGAGCTCGGCATGATGCGGCAGCTCGGCCTCGTCTGAGCCGGGCGGGCCCGGCCGGGCCGACGTGCCCGGTCACCCGGGAGAGGCCTCCTCCAGCACGGTCACCAGCCCGCCCCCTTCGAGCGGCTCCCCGCACTCACCGCACACCACCCGCGTCACGACGTCGGCGCCGCAGGTGTGGATGAACCGGGGGGCCGGGGGCGGGTCCGGCAGATACCGCATGCCCCACTCCCGCAGACCGATCAGCACCGGTTCCAGCGCCTGCCCGGCGGGGGTCAGGTGGTATTCGGAGCGGGGCGGGCGCTCCAGGTAGGGGCGGCGCTCCAGGACGCCGCCGGCCTCCAGGGACCTGAGCCGCTTGGTGAGGACGTCGCGCGGCGCGCCGGTGTTGGCCTGGATGTCGGCGAAGCGCCGCACTCCCATGAAGACCTCGCGCAGCACGAGGAGCGCCCAGCGCTCTCCGACGAGGTCGAGGCTCTCCGCGATGGGGCACGCGCGCGGCTTGGTTTCGGGCATGGCGTCCAGAGTAGTCGGTTTGGTTTGCAAACTCGCCTGGGTTAGCATCGGCTGCGGCAGTGCCACCAGTCTTGGAGGAGCCGATGAAGACCAGGCAGGACGG
The DNA here is from genome assembly GCA_036015235.1 of Streptomyces sp. NBC_00433. Taxonomy (NCBI): domain Bacteria; kingdom Bacillati; phylum Actinomycetota; class Actinomycetes; order Kitasatosporales; family Streptomycetaceae; genus Streptomyces; species Streptomyces sp. NBC_00433. The sequence goes on from CP107926.1 coordinate 4,157,317, forward strand.
AAACGGCCCGCTCCTCGTGACCGTCCTCGTCTTCCCCGGCGTCCGGCTGCTCGACGTGACGGGCCCGATCGAGGTCTTCACCTCGGCGAACGACTTCGGCGGCCACTACGTGCTGAAGCTGGTCTCCCCCGACGGCGGCGAGGTGACGACCGCCTCCGGCACCCGGCTCGGTGTCGACACGGCCGTCGCCGAGACCCGCGGGAAGACCGATGTCCTGGTCGTGCCCGGCGGCCCCGCGTGGGACCGGCTGATCAAGGACGACGAGCTGCTCGACCACGTCCGTACGCTCCACGCGCGCTCCCGCCGTACGGCCTCCGTCTGCACCGGCGCCTTCCTGCTGGCCGCCGCCGGCCTGCTGGACGGCCGCCGCGCCACCACCCACTGGCGCAACGCCCGGGAGCTGGCCCTGCGCTTCCCCGCCGTCGAGGTCGACCCCGACGCGATCTTCGTCCAGGACGGCAAGGTGGTGACCTCGGCCGGGGTGAGCGCGGGTATCGACCTGTCGCTGGCCCTGGTGGAGGAGGACTACGGGGGCGAGGTGGCCAGGTCCGTGGCCAAGGACATGGTCGTCTTCATGCAGCGACCTGGCGGCCAGTCCCAGTTCAGCGCCCGCGCCCGCACACCGCACACCCGCCGGGACGCCCTGCGCCGGGTTCTCGACGCCGTCGCCGAGGACCCCGGCGCCGACCACACGCTGTCGGCCATGGCCCGCAGGGCCAGCGTCAGCCCGCGGCACGTGACCCGGCTCTTCTGCGACGAGGTCGGCGTGACCCCGGCCCGCTACGTGGAGCAGGTCCGGCTGGAGGCGGCGGTCGCCCTGCTGGAGGGCGGCGACGACGCGCTCGCGTCGATCGCCCGCCGCACCGGCTTCGGGTCGCCGGAGTCGCTGCGCCGCGCCTTCGTACGCCACCGGGGTGTCACCCCCGGCGCGTACCGGGCCGGCTTCCGCACCACCGGAGCGGTGAACGCGCTGAAGTGAGCGCGGCACCACCCGGGCCCCCGGAGGAGCGGACCCTCAGGAGAACGCCCGCCGCACGAGGTCTTCCTGCTCGGCGGCGTGCCGGCGGGCCGACCCCACCGCAGGCGCCGACGCGGCCGGCCGGCTCACGCACGACACACCGCCGGCGACCTGCCCGTCCAGCCGGGGGCCGGCGAAAGTCCACGCGCCCTGGTTGGCCGGCTCCTCCTGCACCCACCGCACCTCGGCCCCGGCGGGATACCTGGACAGCTCCGCCCGCACCTCGTCCGCCGGGAAGGGGTAGAGCCGCTCCAGCCGGACGACGGCCGTCCCGGCCCCCGCCTCGGCCCGCCCCGCCTCGCGCCGGTAGGCCTCCAGGTCGTAGCCGATCTTGCCCGAGCACAGCAGGACGCGTCCGACCCGGGAGGGGTCGGCGGTGGCGTCGGGGATCACCGGGCGGAAGGTGCCGCCGGTGAATTCCTCCAGGCGGGAGGTCGCGGCCTTCAGCCGCAGCATGGACTTGGGCGCCATGACGACCAGCGGCCTGGGGGCGGTCTCCCGCGCCTGCCGCCTGAGCAGGTGGAAGTAGTTCGACGGCAGCGAGGGGACGGCGACGGTCATGTTCCGGTTCGCGCACAGCTGCAGGAACCGCTCAAGGCGCCCCGAGGAGTGGTCGGGACCCTGCCCCTCAAGGCCGTGCGGCAGCAGCATCACCAGGCCGGAGCGCTGCCCCCACTTCTGCTCCGACGAGGCGACGTATTCGTCGATGACGGTCTGGGCGCCGTTCGCGAAGTCCCCGAACTGCGCCTCCCACATCACCAGGGCCTCGGGCCGGGCCAGCGAGTAGCCGTACTCGAAGGCCAGCACGGCGAATTCGGACAGCGGCGAGTCGTACGGCGCGAAAGGGGCCGCCCGCGGGCCGAGCGAGTTCAGCGGGATGTGCAGCCCGCCCGTGCGGCGGTCGGTGAGGACGGCGTGCCGCTGGCCGAAGGTCCCCCGCCCGGAGTCCTGCCCGGCCAGCCGTACCGGTACGTCCTCCAGGAGGAGGCTGCCGATCGCGAGCGCCTCGGCGGTGGCCCAGTCGACGTTTCCCCCGCCGTCTCCCCCGTCCAGCATGTCCGCGCGGCGCCGCAGTTGGGGCAGGACGCGCGGATGCGGGGTGAAGTCCGGCGGCAGGTCGGTCTGGGTGCGCAGGACGCGCCGCAGCACGCTCTCCCCGGCGGCCGTGGCCGGCTCCTCGGCCGGCGGGCGTGCGGAAAGCGGCCCGGGGCCCGGGGCGTCCGGGGCGGACGCCGCTTCCGCGGTCTCGGCGAAGGCGCGGTCCAGTCGCTCCCGGTAGCGCTGCCGGGCCTGCGAGGCCTCCTGCTCGTCGATGTCACCCGCGCCGAGCAGCGAGCGCGCGTAGAGCGTCCGTACGGACGGCCGCTCCGCAATGCGGTCGTACATGAGCGGCTGCGTGATGGAGGGGTCGTCCACCTCGCTGTGCCCGTGGCGCCGGTAGCAGACCAGGTCGACGACCACGTCCTTGTGGAAGGCCTCCCGGTAGTCCAGCGCCCACCGGGCCGCCCGGACGACCGCCTCGGGGTCGTCCCCGTTGACGTGGAAGACCGGCGCCTCGACGGTCCGCGCGACATTGGTGGCGTAGGTGCCCGACCGGCCGCCGGCCGGTGCGGTGGTGAATCCCAACTGGTTGTCGACGACCACGTGGACCGTGCCGCCGGTCCGGTAGCCCGCGAGCTGAGACAGGTTCAGCGTCTCGGCCACCACGCCCTGCCCCGCGAAGGCGGCGTCGCCATGCACCGCGACGGGCAGCACGGCGAAGTCCCGCGTGCCGCCTCGCACGCGCTCCTGCCGCCCGCGCACGACCCCCTGCGCCACCGGCCCCGAGACCTCCAGGTGGGACGGGTTGGCCACCACGGAGACCGCGATGGCGTGCCCGTCAGTCGTACGGAAGGTGCCCGCCGCCCCGAGGTGGTATTTCACGTCGCCCGACCCCTGCGCGGACCGGATGTCGGCCGCGTCCTCGAACTCGCCGAAGATCTGCGCGTACGGCTTGCCGACGATGTTGGCGAGGACGTTCAGCCGCCCCCGGTGCGCCATCCCGATGACCGCCTCGGGTGCGCCCAGCCGCGCGGCACCGCTCAGCAGCGCGTCCAGCAGCACGATCGCCGATTCCCCGCCTTCCAGCGAGTACCGCTTGTGCCCGACGTATTTGGTGTGCAGGAAGGTCTCGAACGACTCGGCGGCGCCCAGCCGCCCCAGGACGTGCAGGCGCTCCGCATGGCCGAGCCGCTGCTGCGGACCCTCGGCACGCTGCTGGATCCACCGCCGCTCGCGCGGGTCCTGGATGTGCATGTACTCGATCCCGGTGGTGCCGCAGTACGCGGCGCGGAGCGTGTCCACCACCTCGCGCAGCGCCATGGCCTCGCGCCCGGCGAAGCCGTCGACGGGGAATTCACGCTCCGCGTCCCCGGCGCCGTCCAGACCGTGCCCAGCCGGCTCCAGCTCCGGATGCCCGGTCGGCGGCTCGGCGCCGACCGGGTCGGTGGCGGCGGCCAGGTGCCCGCGCACCCGGTAGGAGTGGATCAGCGCCGCGACCCGCACCGCCTTGACGGCCAGGTCGGCTGCGCCGGGCTCCGCCGGGATGCCGTGCCCGTCCCCGGCGTCCTTCGCCGGGGACACCCGGAAGAACTCCTGCCAGGCCGGTCCGACGGAGTCCGGGTCGCGCAGGTATTCCTGCCGCCGCTCGTCGACGATCCACTCGTTGATGCCGAAGTCGCCCTCGCGGGCGACCGAAGGAGCACTGGTTGATGATGACGCCACGGCGGAATCCGCCTTCTTCCTCTTCCGGGAACCTTCGCCGACGGTGCGATCCCTCGCGGACCCGCCACGGTGCGGGCCGGGCGTTCCCGCTGACCGGGAGCCCGGGGTCTCGTCGGCACTTTCGAGGCTATGAGCCCAGGCCGGCCCGGCGGCGGGCCGAATCCGCCAGGAATGCCGCAGATGAGGACATCACTGTTCCGTGCCCCGGCCCGGCGGGAACGCCCGCGGGCGCCCTGGCGGGCGGCGGCCGCGACGGGATGCCGCTCGGACGTCCGGAGGTCCGCACCCCGGCCCGGCGGGGAAGCCCACCGGGGGGTGGGGCCCGAGGGCCCGGAAGCCGGCGGGCCATACGGCCCCGCGCCCGGGTCTGAGCCCGTGCGCCAGCGCCCACGAGCCCGAGCGGCCGCGTCGGACGTACGCGGGTAAGCGCCCGCCCGCCCCCGGACGATCGCGCGTCCGCGTCCAGGCGTCCGCCCGCGCCGGGACGACCCCGTACCCGCGTCCAGACGTCCACCCGCCCGCCCCGGACGGCGCTCCGCGTCCGGATGTGAGGGTCCCCTGTCCTGGCCCGGGGGCGTGCCCGCCGCACCAGGTGGCGTTGTCCGTACGGAAGCGGGTGAGGCCGCCGCACGGGTCGTGCAGGGGCTTGCCCCGACGCACCTCGGGCCGGACCCCGGCCCCGACGCCGGAAAGGGACGCGCATGCCCCCGAACGAACACCTGGACCACTTCGCGGCCGAACTGATCGTGATCCCCTGCGGCGCCCGCAAGCTGGACGTCCGCGCGCGGGCCGCGGACATGTACACCGGCTCGTACCACCGGGCGTGCCGCAGGGCCGCCGAGGCGCTGCGGCCGGATCGGGTGCTGATCCTCTCCGCCCGCTACGGGCTGCTCGGCCTCGACGACGAGATCGACCCGTACGACACCCCGCACGGTGCGGCCGACGCCGTATCGGCCGCAGTGCTCCGCGAGCAGGCGGCACGGCGCGGGATCGAACGCCTCGACCCTGTCGTCGTCCTCGGCGGCGCCCGCCATGTCGCCCTCGCCAAGGCGGTGTGGCCGCACGCCCTCACCCCGCTGAGCGGCACCCGCGGCATGGGCGAGCAGGTCGCCCGGCTCGCGGCGATGGCACGGCGCTGACCCGCACGTCCTGATGTGAGGGCGTCGTGGCGCGCGCACCGGTATGACCGGTGCGGAGCACCGCCCTACGGTCAGGATGCCGCCCGGACGCCCCCACCCGCCCCCTGCCAGGAAAGAAGCGTTCCCTCTCGTGACATCCCAGCTCAGCAGCAACCCTTCCCTCCCGGCCGCGAGCGGCCCGGCAGCCGTCCGCCCGGGGCCGCCCGCCGCGAAGCCGACAGGGCGGGCCGGGCTGGGCCCCGGCTGGTTCGCGGCCGTCATGGGGACCGGCATCGTCGCCAACGCGGCGGTGACCCTGCCGCGGAGCCTCGACGGGCTGCGCACCGCGGCCACGGTGGTCTGGCTGGCCGCCGTGGTGCTGCTCGCGGTGCTGACCGCCGGCTACGTCCGGCAGCGGAAGCTGCGGCTGCACGCCGCCGACCCGGTGGCTGCCCCCTTCCTCGGCGCACCGCCGATGGCGCTGCTCACCGTGGGCGCGGGGGCGCTGCTGCTGGGCGGCAAGGTCATCGGGGCGCGGGCCGCGCTGGGCGTGGACTGGTCGCTGTGGTCGCTCGGCACCGCCTTCGGGCTGGTCACGGCGTGCACCGTGCCCTACCTGATGGTCACCCGGCACCGCTTCGCGCCCGACGCGGCGTCCGGCGGCTGGCTGATGCCGGTGGTGCCCCCGCTGGTCTCGGCCGCGACGGGCGCGCTGCTGGTACCGCACGCACCGGCCGGCCAGCCGCGGCTGGCCATGCTGCTGGGCTGCTACGCCCTGCTCGGGCTGGGCCTGGTGACCGTCTTCCTCGTACTCGCCATGGTCTACAGCCGCCTGATCCACCACGACGCGCCCGCCGGAGCGGTCGTGCCGACGGTGTGGATCGGCCTGGGGGCGCTGGGCCAGGCGGTGACGGCGCTGGGCGCGCTGGCGACAGCTTCCAAGGGTGTGCTGCCGCCCCCCTACGCGGTGGGCGCGGCGGTGCTCGCGCTGCTGCCGGGAGTGGGGCTGTGGGGCTTCGCCCTGCTGTGGCTGGCGCTGGCCACGGCCCTGACCGTGCGGGAATTCCGCGCGGGCCTGCCCTTCGCGCCCACCTGGTGGTCGTTCATCTTCCCGCTCGGCGCCTGCGTCACCGGCACCAGCGCGCTGGCCGCCAGGACGGGCTCGCTCCTCTTCGTCTGGGCGGCCGTGGCCTTCTACGGGCTGCTGGTGATCGCCTGGGCGACGGTGGCCCTGTATTCGCTGACCCACGTCTCGGCGCGCCGCCCGCGCTCCTGAGAGCGCCCCCGCCTTCCCGGACGACCAGAGTCGGCGGCACCCGTGCGCCATCGCAGGCACAGAGGGTCGTGAACCCTACGATTCCGGCAGGGCGGACTTCGGCCGGCACGACGTGCATCCCGGGAAAGAGGGCACCGACAGCATGCAGACGGCCAAGGGATCCCCCTACCGGTTGACGCCCAACCTGTTCGGCGTCGCCTTCGGCACCGCGGGGCTCGCCCAGTGCTGGGCCGTCGCCGCCGACACCGTCAGTGCCCCGCAGTGGCCCGCGAACGCCCTGTGGATCGCCTCGGCGGCGGTCTGGGCGCTGGTCGCGGTGACCTACCTGCGCAACATCACCGTCCAGGGGCGGCTGTTCACCGAGCTGCCCGACCCCGTCATGGGACCTTTCACGGCGCTCGGCGTGATCACACCGATGCCGCTGGGAATCGCGCTGGCCGGATACGCCCGGAGCGCCGGCGAGACCGTCTTCGCCGTCGCGCTGGTGCTCACCGTGCTCCTCGGCAGCTGGCTCACGGGGGTGTGGATCAGAGGCGACACCCCCCTCGCCCAGTGGCACCCGGCCTACTTCCTGCCGACGGCGGCCGGCGGCCTCATCGCGGCCGCCGGCTGCGCCGCGCTCGGCTGGGACACCGCGGCCCGCCTGATGTTCGGCTACGGGCTGGTGTCCTGGCTCGTCCTCGGCTCCATCGTCCTGGTCCGCCTGTTCACCCAGCCCTCGCTCCCGCCACCGCTCATTCCCACGATCGCCATCGAGCTGGCGCCCCCGGTCGTCGCGGGGAACGCCTGGTTCGCCATCAACGGCGCCGACCTCAGCCTGGGGGCGGAGATCCTCGCGGGCTACGCCGTCCTCATGGCCCTGGTCCAGCTCTCGATGGCGTCCGCGTACGTACGCGCGCCCTTCGGCCCCGGCCACTGGGCCTTCGCCTTCTCCTACGCCGCCGCTGTCGCCAACGGCCTGCTCTGGCTGGGGGTCGAGCACGTCCGGGGCCAGAAGCCGGTCGCGTACGTACTGCTCGCCGTCGCGACCTGCGCGTGGGCGGCGCTGATGGCCCGGACCCTGCTCGGCCTGTCCCGGCGGACCTTCCTGCTGCGCCTGGCCCCGCCTCCGGCCGCCGCGTCCTGAGGGCGCGCGGGCCTCGGACGCTCCGTCACGGGGACGCCGGACGATTCGCTACGCGAATTCCTTGAGCAGCCGGTCCGCCAGCGCCGCGGCGGAATGCGGATTCTGCCCGGTGAGAAGATTGCGGTCCTCGACCGTGTAGGGCTTCCATATCTCGCCCCGGCTGAATTCGACGCCGACCTTCTCCTTCAGCTCGTCCTCAAGGAGCCACTGCGTCTTGTCGGCCAGTCCGACGCCCTCTTCCTCGTCATTGGTGAAGCACGTGACGCGGTAGCCCTTGAAGGGCGACTCACCGTGGATCCTGGTGGCCAGCATCGCGGCCGGAGCATGGCACACGATCGCGAGCGGCCTGCCCGAGGCGAGCTGCGCGGTCAGGATCCGGCCCGCGTCGGCGTCCACGGACAGGTCCTGCATCGGGCCGTGCCCGCCGGGCAGGTACACCGCGTCGTAGTCCTCGACCCGCACGTCGGAGAGCTTCAGCGGCCGGCGCATCACCTCCGCGGAGCGGATGATCGCCTCCAGGTCGAGTGCCCCCTGCTCACCGCCCGCCATCGAGGGCCGCAGGCTCATCATGTCGACGTTCGGGGTGACCCCGCCGGGTGTGGCGACCACGACCTCGTGGCCGGCGTCGGTGAGCGCCTTGTAGGGGGCCGCGAACTCCTCGGCCCAATAGCCGGTGGCGTGCCTCGTACCGTCCTTCAACGTCAGATAAGTGGCTCCACTGACCACGAAAAGTAGTTTCGCCATTACGGAATCGCCTCCGCGTATTCGCCAGGTGGTTCGGGCGTACACCACTCCCCAGCGTAAGGACGCGTTCTGCCGGGCGCATGTGCGCGGCTTCCGGCCCCGTGTCCATGGTTCCTCAGGGCAGCAGGGAGACCTGGTAATGGGCGATCTTCCAGCCGTCAGGCAGGCGCTTCAGCAGCAGGCTGAGGCTGACGGTCAGCGCGGGCCGGTCGGTGAAACCGAACTCGACGCTCTGGTAGCCGAGGACGAGGTCGTCGGCGAGCCGCCGGGTCTCCAGGATCCGGTACCGCGCGGTCATCCCCATCGGCTGGGAGTCGTAGTACGCGGCGATGCCCGGCCGTCCGACGCTGTAGGGGTGCAGCCCCTGGAAGATCGCGTCCTCGGTGAAACAGGCGGCGACCTGCTCCGGCTCGTGCGCGTCGACCGCCGCCTTCCACTCGTCCAGGACGCCGCGCAGGACCGCTTCGTTGTCCGTCGTACTGCTCACAGGGCTCTCCTGCCGGTCGGTCGGATACGGGCGCGGGCCGGTTGCCGCGCCCCGGGTGCCCGGGGGCGGGGCGGGTCAGTGCCCGGCGCTCTGGCCGCCGTCGACGTGCGCGATCTCGCCGGTGACGAAGGGTGCCTGCTCCAGGTAGCGGATCGCCCCGACGACGTCCTCGATCTCGCCCATCCGTTTGACCGGGTGGTGCGCGGCCAGGGCGCCGCCGGGATCCTCGGGGTGCATCGGGGTCCTGATGATGCCGAGGGAGACGGTGTTCACCCGGATGCCGCGGGTGGCGTACTCGATCGCCAGCGCCTTGGTGACCGCGTTCAGGCCGCCCTTGGTCAGCGACGCGAGCCCGCTGGTGGACTCGGCCTCGGCCTGGTCGACCAGGCTGGTCGAGATGTTCACGACATGCCCGCCCCCGCCCCCTTCGCGGGAGAGCATCGCGGCGATCGCACCGCGCGTGACCTCGAAGAAGCCGCGCAGGTTGACCCCGACGACCGTGTCGAAGTCCTCGTCGGTGTAGTCGGTGAAGGGCTTGGCGACGAAGACGCCGGCATTGTTGACCAGCGTGTCGATCCGGCCGAACCGCTCCATGGCAGCCTCGACGACCCGCGCGCCGCCACCCGGCTCCGCCAGGTCCCCGGCCACGGCGAGCACCTCGGGGTCCCCGGACCCCTCGATGGAACGCGCGGCCGCGGTGACCGCATAGCCCAGCCCGCGGTAGGCCTCGACCAGCGCCGCACCGATCCCCCGCGAGGCCCCGGTGACGACAGCGACTTTCCGAACGGTATCCACCCCCGATTCCTCCCCCGCCCACCCCCACCCCATCGCCCACCACCCGCCATGTCACCCCACCGCCACACACCTGCCCGGCGTACGGGTCTGCGACCCGGTGAGCGGGAGCCGTGTCGGGGGCCGGGCCGGGCGCCCTTGTCGGGGTCGCTGACCAGGTGTAAGGCTGCACCCCCGGCGCCCCGGCGCGAGGGGCGGCGCCGCCGTACGCGTACCGGTCCGATCCGACGGCTCGACGGAAGGAACGATCCCGATGGGCGAGACAGAGCCGCAAAGCCACGCCGACTGCTGCGCTCCCGGACGCGCGGCCGCACCGCTCGGCCCGGCCCGCACCGCGCCGCCGGAAATGGCCCTGCTGCCGCTCACCGCGGCCGCCCCCGCCGCGACCGCCGCACCCCCGGTCTCCCTCCCCGGCGGCACCTTCCTGATGGGCACCGACGATCCCGAGGGCTTCCCCGCCGACGGCGAGGGACCGGTGCGGTCCGTCACGCTGCGGCCCTTCCGGATCGACGCCCACGCCGTCAGCAACGACCGGTTCGCCGCCTTCATCGCCGACACCGGCCACGTCACCGAGGCCGAGCGCTACGGCTGGTCGTACGCCTTCGCCCGGTTCCTGCCCGCCGCCGTCCGCCGGGGTGCGCCGCGGCCGGACGGGGCGCCGTGGTGGTGCGGGGTGCGGGGGGCGAGCTGGCGAGAGCCCTTCGGGCCCGGCAGCGGCCTGGCGGGGATCGGAAGCCACCCCGTGGTGCACGTGTCGTGGACGGACGCGGCCGCCTTCGCGCGGTGGGCCGGCGGGCGGCTGCCGACGGAGGCGGAGTGGGAGTTCGCCGCGCGCGGCGGCCTGGAGCAGGCCAGATACGCGTGGGGCGACGAGCTGACGCCGGACGGGAAGCACCGGTGCAACATCTGGCAGGGCACCTTCCCGACCCGCAACACCGCCGAGGACGGCTACGAGGGCACCGCGCCTGTGAACGCCTTCGCACCGAACGGCTTCGGCCTGTACAACACGGCAGGGAACGTCTGGGAATGGTGCGCGGACTGGTGGACCACGGACCACCCGGCGGGGCGGCGCAGCAATCCGGCGGGACCGCGTACGGGCAGCTCGCGGGTCATGCGCGGCGGCTCGTACCTGTGCCACCGGTCGTACTGCAACCGCTACCGGGTCGCCGCCCGCACGTCGAACACACCCGACTCCACGACCGGCAACCTCGGCTTCCGCTGCGCCTACGACGCCGCCCCTTCGTGAAGCCCTGTCACGGCAGTACGAACCCGGCGACAAATCCGCCGGTACGCGTCCGGCCTGTCCAGCGGCTCCACCGGCCGCCGCGCGAGCGGGGTGGCAACCTCTACCACCAGATGACGCCCGGGTACGAGATCGGGGAGCTCGACCACGACCCGACGCAGAGCGCGTCCGAGCGCTGACCCGCGGACGTCCGCGGGGGTCCACCGCTCAGGAGGCGTCACCCGCGCCCGCCGGTGCCTGGGACTCCTGCTCCCGCAGCGTCCGCTCGACCGCGTCCCGTACGCGCGCGTCCTCCCGCTGCCTGGCGCGGGCGCGGCCGCGGCGGACGAGGAGCAGCGTGGCCACGGCGGCGGCGGCCAGGAGCACGACCAGCAGCGTCAGCGTCCAGGGGACGGCCCAGCCGTGGGCGGTGGCCGCGACCGGCTTCAGCGCGGACGTGGAGCCGGACGCGTCGGTCAGCAGCGGCGTCAGCGTCACGGTCGCGGCCAGCCGGAATCCGGGGGCCACACCGTGGACGGGCACCTTCACCTTCCAGCTCTCGCCGGGCAGCAGGGCCGGCGGCGCGGCGACGCCCTTGGCGTCGGCCTTCAGCCGGCCGAACGGGCCGGACAGGGAGACCGCCTGGCGGGCGGACAAGGTGGCATTGCCGGTGTTGTGGATCGTGTACGTGACCGTCGCGTCGCCGGCGGCGAAGGGGTTGGCGGTGCCGCTGTAGCCGACGTGCAGGTTCTCGACCTTCAGGGCCGGCTTGAGGTCGCCGCTGACCCGCAGCGCGATCTTGATGCCCAGGCGGCGGTCGACGGTGATGCCCTGCGCGGCGTCGGGCTGCTTGAGCGAGGTGAGGATGCCGCCCACGTAGTCGCCGGGCGTGGCGTTGGCGGGGACGGTGACGGTGAAGGGGACGTCGGCGGACTTCCCGGGCTGGACGACGACGCTCTCGCGCTCGGGGCGGGACCAGGCGCCGACCCCGACGGACTTCTTGTCCCGGGTGACCAGGTCGAGCTGGCCGGTGGCCGTGGTGAAGCCGTCGGCGGCGTAGACGGTGAGGGCCAGCGGCTCCGTGCCGTGGTTGGCCACCGTCATGGTGTCCTTGATCGCGCCGCCGGGGTTGATGCTGTAGCCGAAACTGGACCGGTCGGCGCCGTACGTGTTGGCCGCCGTCCTGACCGTCCAGCTGACATCGCCGCCGGCGGCCCGCGCGGCGCCGGCGGTGAGGCCGGCGAGCGTGGTAGCGAGGGCGACGAGCAGCGCCAGGACGGCGGTACGGACGAGGGCGCGGGCGGTGGTCGCGCGGCGCGTGGGGGACGGGTGCATTTCGGGTTCTCCTGGCGTGGGGAGGGCGGGGCGGGCACCCGCGGGTGCCCGCCCCGCCCGGTGGCCGCGGACGCGCCGGCCGCCCGGGGCGGATCGTCGGCCGCCGGGCGGGCCGGCGGCCCGCAGTGTGCCGAGCGGCTCAGTTGCCGGGCCCCTCAGCGCGGTTGCTCAGTTGTTCAGCTGCTCGGTGCTCAGCTGCTCAGCGCGGTGATCGTGAGAGTGGCCTGGTAGCTGCCCTTCTCGACGCTGTCCGGGATCTTCAGGCTGAGGTCGGCGCCGACCTTCGCCGTACCGCGGGCGTGGCCCTGGCCGGCGGAGCCGAGGCCCCGCGAGACCGAGAGGCCCTTGCCCTGGTCGGTGTAGCCCGACAGGACCGTGTCGCCGGCCTGCGCGCCCGCGCCGGCCTGCAGCACACGCGGGGACCAGCCGAGGTAGGAGCCGGAGAAGGTCTTGCCGGCGTCCCGGAAGTCGCTCACGCCGGCCGAGATCGACCAGGGCGCCAGCGAACGGCGGGTGTCGGAGACGGAGATCGGGTTGATCTTGCCGCTCGCCTCGAAGTGGTCGCCGCCCTGCTCGACAGCGGTACCGAGGTCGACCAGGCCGTTGTTGCCGTCGATCGTCCAACCGAACTCGCCCGGGGCGGCGTTCGGCACGTTGACCTGGATGTCCTGGCCGTCACCGTGGTAGTTGTGCACGGTGAAGTCGTCGACGATGGAGCCGACGGGCTGGGCCTCGGTGGTGTTGTTGCACCAGTTGCCCTTCTCCACCGCCGAGTTCGGCGCGGCGCAGGTGCCACTGCGGACGTTCTGGACCACGAGCTGGTCGTTGCGCACCTGGACCTTGACGTAGGTGCGGACGTGCTCCTGGTTCTGGACCGAGTTGTACCAGTAGCTGCCCGGGTTCAGCGGGTCGGCGCCGTTGCCGGCACCGCTCGTGCCGCTGCTGTCGGGCTTGGTGATGTCGTAGTACTTCGAGCCCGAGGAGGAGTTCGCCGTCACGTAGATGACGCCGCCGGGGCCCGGGTACAGCTGGGCCTCGCCGGGCTGCTCGTCCGGGTTGGCCTTCTGGCCGTTCTTGATCTCGTAGCTGCGCGAGTAGCTGTGGTCGTGGCCCTGGAGGACCAGGTCGACGCCGAGCTTCGAGAACGTCGTCGGGAAGTCGACCCGCCGGACCTTGTTGTCCGAGTCCTGGGCGTGGTCGGCCGGCGAGTAGATCGAGTGGTGGTAGGTCAGGACCTTCCACTTCGCCTCGGAGCCGTGCTTGTTGATGACGTCGGTGACGTAGGCGAGGTGCGCCGCGTCACCGCCGCCGCCCTGCGCGGTGGCGTAGCTGTTGCTGTTGAGGTCGATGAACAGCACATCCTTGTAGATGTACCAGTAGTCACCGCCCGAGGAGTTCGACGCCGGGTCGCCGTTGGAGTAGTACGCCCCCGACTTGTCGGTGTTCGGGGTGGCGAAGTGCTGCTCGTAGGCCTTGCCGCCGACGTCGTGGTTGCCGATGGTGGCCGCCCACGGGTACTGGCGCAGCTTGTCGGGCCCCAGGAAGGAGTTCCACTGCGACTCGTTGTTGGCGCTCTCGACCTGGTCGCCGCCGGACACCAGCAGTTCGGCGTTCGGGTTGGCCGCCAGGGCGACGTCGAGGGTGTCCTTCCAGCCGGCGCCGTCCTCGGCGGTGTCGCCGGACGAGCCGATCTGCGGGTCGCCGAAGAACAGGAAGTCGTAGTTGCCCTCGAAGTCCTGCGTCTTGAACGAGTACGCGGCCGACCAGCTGCCCTCGCTGCCGACGCGGTACGAGTACGCCGTCTGCTCCTTGAGGTTGGTGATCGTCGCGTGGCGGTTGAAGCCGCCGCTGGCGGCGATGTTGGCCGTGCCGCTCGCGGCGAAGGTCGCGGCGTCGGCCGGGAACTCGCCGTTCACGACCGAGGCGGTCGGGGCGACCTGGAGCTGCTGCGCCGTGTCGGCCGAGGAGTACCAGCTGACGGTGCGCTGCGTCTCGTTGGCGCCCACGCCGAGGATGACGCCGGTGATCGCGGTGGGCTCCGCGGCGGCGGCGGGCGACACCAGGCCGCCGCCCAGCGCCACGGTCAGGCCCAGGAGCACCGCGGTGGTCCCGGTGGCCACCCGGCGCCGCACAAGCTCGGCGGCCTGTGTCGAGGGTCTCGATTTCATCAGTTCTCTGTTCCTTCTGCGTACAGACGTACTTGACGTGCGGACCGTCAAGCTCTCAGCGCCCGGTTAACCGACGCTAAATACAGTCTTTGCGATATCTAAACTCTTCGGTGGTCAAAAAAATACTGATAAGGAATCAGATGCCGAAGGTCCTCTGCAGGAACCACACGAGCCCCATGACGAACACGCCCGCCGAAATCACCCCGGTCGCCCGCAGCCCCATGGCGGGCGACCGGTGCCGCAGCAGCATGAGCACCGGGAAGACGAGCGCGATAAGGGCCAGTTGGACGGCCTCGATGCCGACGTTGAAAACCACCAGCGACCACAGCAGGGTCCACGAGAAGGCGCTGTCGATGCCGAGCGCCCCCGCGAAGCCCAGGCCGTGCACGAGCCCGAAGCAGAAGACCACCCCGAGCCGGGTCCAGCCGGCACGGTCCAGGCCGAAGTGTCCGTCCGACGCCTCCAGGTCCGTGGCCCGGCCGCCGTGCCGCCACAGCCGCCACAGATACCAGCCGGCGACCACCGCGATCGACAGCGCGATGACCGGCTCCACGACCGCGGACGGCACGTCGACCAGCCCGAGCGCGGCGAGCATGAGCGTCACCGAGTGCGCCAGGGTGAAGCTGGTCGCCGCGAGCACGACCTCGCGCAGCCGTCGCGACCCCGCGATGAGCGCCAGCAGGAAGAGGATGTGGTCGGTACCGGTGAGCAGGTGCTCCGTGCCCAGCCGGAAGAACTCCCAGAACCGCTCGTACCACGTCTGGTGGGTGGAGAAGGTCGGGTGCGCGGCGTCCAGCGCGGCGCTGCCCTTACGGCCGTCGACGTCGTAGGTGACGATCGTCCTGGTGCCGGTGACGTACTTCTCCGCGTCGGGGAAGAGCCCGCTGCGCACCTCGTGGTCCACGCCCTGCTCCGGACAGGTCCAGCCGAGCAGCAGGTTCGCGTACGGGACACCCTGCCTGCGGCCCAGGGTGAAGCCGCCGGACTGCTCCGGGGTGCAGGCCCGGCCCTGCGAGGTCACCGAGAAGCGGGCGCGGACGTACTCGACGGCCGCCTTCCTGTGGGCGTCGAGGGCCGCGACCTGGGCCTTGGCGTCCCCGGCGTCGAAGGCGTCGGTGCCCGCGCGGAAGAGCGCGTCGTCGTGCCCGGCGTCGGCGGCGGACACGACGTAGAGGTCGTACTCGACCTCCAGCTTCGTCCAGAGGCGGCCGTCGTCGCCACGGGTGACGTCGACGTAGACCACCGAACTGAAGCCGTGCGCGGACGCCGGCTGCGCCAGGCCCACGAAGACGGCCAGCGCGGCGAGGACCGTGACGAGGCCGAGTCGTATTCGGGGTGACACAGTGCTCCTTTTGCTGCTGCTTTGCCTGCCTGCGCACCGTGCACGTATCAGATGAACGGAATGGCTTGTCATGGCGAACGCTGGAAAAACAAGCGCGCGAAGGGCCCTCCCGGGGTGAACACGGCGGCATGCGGCATAGCAGGATGGCGCCATACCCCCCTGCCACTACTTCGGAGGACGAACGTGTTGCGCCCCTCGCTTGCGGCTGCCGTCACGCTGGCCGCGGCCGTCGCACTGGCCACCGGATGCGGTGCCGGCGACGACTGGTCGAAGCCTCATGCCAGGCCGTCCGCCGTCGGCGCCCTCGGCCCCGGCTTCATCGACCGCTCCGACCCGCCAGGCCCGGAGGCGACGGCCACACCGGAACCGGGTTCGTGGGAGGGGGTCAGCCCGTCGAAGGGCTACCGGGTGGTGCTGGTCACCTCGGGCACCGACCGCCCGACGGCCGCACTGGTGAAGGCGGTCAAGGACTGGGCGTCCGAGGAGCACGTCTCGCTCCGGACGGTGACCGCCAAGGGCGGGCTCGACCTGCTGCCCGCGGTCACCGAGGCCATGGACATGCACCCCGACCTGATCGTCAGCGCCGGCAACGACATGATCGACCCGCTGGCCACCGTCACCCCCAACCACCTGTCCCAGCAGTTCCTGGTGGTGGGCGCGGAGTTGGCCGAGCCGACGCACAACGTCACCGCCGTGGACTGGTCCGGCGCGTCCTTCCGCGGGGAGGGGCTGGGGATGTCCTCGACGTACGACGCGGCGTCCTTCACGCCGGAGCGGTGCGCGGCGTCGATACGGGCGGGGGTGGCGGCGGTGCTCAACGAGCTGACGGGCATCGTGCTGTGGCTGGACAAGGTCTGAGCCGAGCCCCGGCGGGGCGCGGCCCCGCGCGACATCGGCGCCCCCCGCAGCCGGAAGGGCCGCCCGGCGATCGGCCGGGCGGCCCTTCCGCGGTCGCGCGCGCGACTGGCGCGTCTCAGAGGCGGCCTTCCCGGGTGTAGTGCTCGCCCACCTGCTGCTGGTAAGCGGCGTCACTGAGGTGCCGGTCCTCGTCGAACTCGGGGGAGTTCTTGATCTGGTCCTTCGTCAGGTCGACGAAGACCTTCTGCTCGGCGGCGTCGATCGCCCGCACGGTCCCCGCGGGGAGCAGGACGTGCTTGCCGAAGATCCACACGCCGACGTCGACCACCAGGTAGGCGGCGTCGACCTCGTCCGAGTGCTTGTCGACCTTGCCGATGTGGCCGTCGGTCGCCTCGACCTTGTAGCCGGCGAGGTCGCCGCCCGCGCTGTAGCCGGACGTCTCCTGGTAGCCCCAGATGTTGTCGCTCATGATGCGGCTCCTTCGTCGTTCGTTGCGGACTGGTGGTGCGCGAGGGCCGTCGCGTCCGATGGCCTCAGGTGACGCGCCCTCAACGCCTCGCGTGCCCGGCGGCCGTGACCACACACCTCGCCTGCCGCAGAAGTCACTTCCGCACCGCACAGGTCCGGCCACGCCCGACCGGTGCGAGGACGGGTGCGAGCCCGCCGGTGCGGGGTAGGCGACGGCACGACGCGGGGCGGGCCGACGCGCCGCACGAGGGAGAGTCAGCGAATGGAATTCGACGACGACGCCGCCCTGGACACATCCGAGGTCCAGGACAACCGCGGTGGAGCGCTGGGCGGCATCCCGGGCGGCGGGAGGACCGTCGGCGGTGGAGTGGTCGGCCTGCTGGTCGTGATCGCCTCGGTGGTCTTCGGCGTGGACCCCGGCCTGCTCGGTTCCGACAGCGGCACCACCGCCTCGTCGGGCGCCGGCACGGGATCGGGCGCGTCCGCCGCCGACCTGGCGGCGGACTGCCGCACCGGGGCCGACGCCAACCGCAAGCAGGAGTGCCGCGTCGTGGCGGTGGTCGACAGCGTCCAGGCGTTCTGGAAGGAGACCGAGACAGCCGCCGGCAAGCCCTACGAGCAGGCCCCGACCTTCCTTTTCACCGGCAGCGTGAACACCGGCTGCGGGACCGCCACCTCCGAGGTGGGCCCCTTCTACTGCTCCGCCGACGACAAGGTCTACCTCGACCTCGGCTTCTTCGACGACCTGAGCAGCAAGTTCGGCGCCAAGGGCGGGCCCTTCGCCGAGGCGTACGTCATCGCGCACGAATACGGCCACCACATCCAGGACCTCAGCGGCACGATCTCCCGCGGCAGCGGCCAGGGCCGCACCAGCGGCTCGGTGAAGCTGGAACTCCAGGCGGACTGCTACGCCGGGGTCTGGGCCCACCACGCCACCACCACCCCCGACCCCACGAGCGGCAAGCCGCTGATCACCGAGCTGACCCAGGCCGACATCGACCTCGGCCTGGACGCCGCGGCCGCCGTCGGCGACGACCGCATCCAGCAGCGGTACGAGGGCAAGGTCACCCCCGACACCTGGACCCACGGCTCCGCGAGCCAGCGCCGGCAGTGGTTCTCGACGGGTTACACCACCGGCAGCGTCGCCCGGTGCGACACCTTCGCCTGAGCCGGCGTCTTCTTCCTCACCGCAGCCCGAGGCGCTTCATCGCCCGCGGATCGAGGCTGCCCGCGCGCCGCCGGAAGGCCGACAGCGGCACCGTGCGCAGCTCCCTGGTCTCCAGGTAGCTGCGCCGGCCCTCGGCGTCATCGACGGTCCCCGCCGGAAGCGCGACGACCCCGGGCTGCTCCCCGTGGAAGCGGGAGGTGATCTTCACGACCCTCGCCGTCCGGCGCCGTACGGACACGACCAGGCAGGGCCGGTCCTTCGACCCGACGACATCCTCGTACGGAACGTCGGCCCACCACACCTCACCCCGGCGCGGCGCAGCCCCGCGCCCCCCCGCCCGGCCCCGCCGCCACCACGCCACGGCCGCCGCCACCACAAGCACGACCCCACCGACCACGACCCACGCCTGCGCACCCATCGCCCCACCTCTCCCACCCGGCCAGGCCGCCCCCGAAGGACGGCGCTGCCTGCCCGACTTCCCGCCCTCGCGTCACATACCCGCCGGGCCGGGGCGAACCGGGGCCCGGCGGGCAAGGAGATCCGGCACCGCCGTCGGCCGGATGGAACTCGATACGGTCCACCGGCGAAGGACAGGTGAGCAACCCGAACAAGCCCAAGCCTTCAAGGCGTTCGAACGAACGAAAGGAGCCCCGATGGCCGTCGAGCCCCCGGGCGTCCGCACCCGCGAGGAGCATCGCGAGGACAGCGACGCCCGTGTGATCGCGCGGTCCCGGGATGAGCCCGAGCGGTTCGCCGCGCTCTTCGACCGGTACGCCGACGCCGTGCACCGTTACGCGGCCAGGCGGATCGGTCCCGAGGCGGCGGAGGATCTGATGGCGGAGACGTTCACGACCGCCTTCCAGCGACGCCACACCTACGACCTCACGCGTGCCGACGCCCGCCCGTGGCTGTTCGGCATCGCGACCAACCTCATGGGCCGGTACCGCAGGGCCGAAGCACGCCGTTTCAAGGCGCTCGCGAAGGTTCCTGAGCCCGTGCAGCACGAGGAGCCGGTCGCGGACCGCGCGGTCGCCAGGGCCGGCGCCACGGAGGTGCGCCGGGAGCTGGCGGCAGCGCTGGCCGAGCTGTCCGCCCGGCACCGGGACGTCGTCCTGCTCGTGGCCTGGGGCGACCTCGACTACGAGGAGGCGGCCCAAGCCCTCGGGGTGCCGGTCGGCACCGTCAGATCCCGGCTGAACCGGGCTCGCAGCAAGTTGCGCGAAGCACTGGGCGGGTCCGATCCGACAGCTTTCCGAGAGGCAGAAGACGCCCATGCGTGACATCGAAGAACTGCGAGAACTGAGGAAGTACGACGCGGGGGCTCCCCCGCTCGACGACGCCACCCGCAGACGCGTGCGGGCGCGGCTGCTCGCCGCGATGAACGCGGAGACCGGACCCGCCCCGGCCGTACGCAGCCGCCGCCCCGTCCTGCGCATCGCCCTGACCGGCACGGTCGCGGCCGCGGTCGCCGGCGGAATCCTGGTCGCCGGGCAGGGCGGCGACAGCGGGGCGGGGCCTACGGCGGCACCGCCGGCGGCCACTTCCCCGGTCATGCTGAACGTGAGCGCGCAGACCGTGCTCAACGGTGCGGCCACCTACGCCCGGCGGCACGAGCGCGCGGTCAGCCCGAGGGACGACCAGTTCATCTACACCAAGGAGATCATCAGGGAGACCGACGAGAAGACCGGCGCCACAGACAGCTTCACCGACGAGGACTGGAGGTCGGTGGACAACTCGAAGCCCTCCTGGATCATGGAGGTCGGCAAGGGCTGGTGGGCACCCCCGCTGAAAGACGGCGAGACCGAATGGCCGCCGCAGGACTGGGCGACACTGAAGAAGCTGCCGACCGACCCCAAGCAGCTGATCCTCTTCCTCGCGCCCGGCACAGGGCCCACTGACAAGCCCACCCCGGAGTCCTCCACGGAGCCCACCCCGGAGTCCTCCACGGGGCCCGGCGGAAAGGACGGCTCCCTCAGCGGGATCAGCGATATGGGCTGGTCGATGGTCCACTTCCAGCTCGCCGGACTGCTCAAACTGGTCCCGGTGATGCCCGAGGGGCTGCGCCCGGCGGCGTACGAGGCACTCGGCATGGTCCCCGGGGTGAAGCTGCTGCCGAACCAGAAAGACGCCAAGGGCCGTACCGGCGTGGCCATCACCTATACCGACCCCACGCTCCCGGCCGGGGACGCGGGCTACGGCGACTACTTCATCTTCGACCCGAAGACCTACGAATTCCTCGGCTTCCGCGACGAGAGCACCTCGATCAAGGGCAAGCACATGGTCAAGGTCACCCAGCTCTCCTACCTCGACAGCTGGGCCATCGTCGACAAGGCCAAGCAGCGGCCGTAGCCGCAAGGCAGCGGCGGTAACCCTGAGTGCGGCCGGCCCCGAAAGGCCCGGCCGCACTCAGCCCGTTCCCGGCCGACACGGTCAACGCCGTGAACCCCGCCCAGGCGGGCAAGGCACTCCCGGCGTACGCCCTGCGCCACCTCCGCTGAACGACTGCCCGTCGGCGGGTCGAGGGGGTCAGCCCTCCGTCCCTTCGGCCAGGAAGGCACCCAGGCTGTCGAGGAGCATGGTGCTGCCCTGCTCGGCCATGTCGCGCTCCTCGGCGCTGTCGCAGGTCTGGCGGAGCACGATCCGCGTGGAGTGGCCGTCCTCCTCGTCGAGTTCCATGGTCATGACCGAGGGCTCGGACTTGCCGGGTACGTCCATGCCGACCACCAGGAGGCGGTGCTCGGCGACCTCGACGTACGACCCGGTCAGCGGGAACTGGTCGCCGTCCGGCGTGACCATCGTGGCCTTCCACGCTCCACCCGGCCGTACGTCCATCTCGACGGAGCCGGCGGCGGCGTAGGCCCACTGGGCGTACTGCTCAGGGGTCGTCCACGCCCGCCACACGCTCGCCGCGGGGGCGTCCAGCGTCCGGGTCAGCGTGTAGGGGAAGCCGTCGGCGGCGGTGGTCTGCTCAGTGCTCATGTCACGTCTCCTGGTCTCAACCTCGGTGTGCTGTCACACCGGTAGACGCCCCCGCGCGCGGAAACTCATCGCTCTGCGCAGAACGTCGTCGAACGGGTCGAGGACGCGGGTGCGGCGACGAGAGGCGGGGGGCTCCCGCCCCGTCGGCGGCGACGTCTTGACCTGTCACCCGCCGCTGCACCAGACCCGAACGCGCCGAGGCCGGCTGAGTGCCGGCACACGGGAGGGGCCGCCCGGCAACTGCCCGCATCAGAGCCGAAGTGGCCAGTCATGGGTGACCGAAGGTCATCGCTCGCGACGCCGAAGGCGCTCTCCGGCACCCGGCCGGACTCCGAGGCAGAAGATCACGTCAGTCTGTGGCGTTGTTCAGCAGGGCGGGGCAGGTGCCGCCGGGTGCGGTGCGCATCTCGAAGTGCCACATCTCGTTGGCGTAGACCTGGCACAGGCCGTAGCGCGAACCGTGCTGGATGAGCCAGTCGTCGGCGTCCGTCGGGCCGATGTCGACGGCCTTCCCCTGCACATGCGTCGACTTCTCCGGGGTGTTGACGTACTGCCGCGCCGTCCGGAGGCTTCCGTACTCATGCATGGCGTCGTCCAGCAGCCGCTGCTGATGCGCCTTGCTGCGCCAGCCCGACGTGACGCGGAAGGTGATTCCTGCCCCCTTCGCGTCGTTGTCCGCCTGCTGCACCGCCTTCAACAGGTCAGGAGCGAGACGGGAGATGGCGGAATACTGCGTGTCGAAGGGCGTGACATCACGGCCGGAGGGAATTCCACCGTCGTCGGCCTGCCCTGCCGGAGCCGTCCGCTGCGACGCCGGACCGTTCACGCTCAGCTGGGCCCGTGGGGGCGTGCGAGGGGAATGCGAAACCTCGTAACCCACCACAGCCAGCACCAGGAGAGCACTGATCCCGCCGAACAGCCAGTAGCCATTCCACCGTTTTCCCCGCTCAGCGCCGGAACCGGCAGGGCCGTTTCCTCGTGCGTAAGTGCCGGCGCCGCGAGGAACGCCGGTTCCGGTGTGTGCGGAATGACGCTCCTGCGTCTCGTCGCAGGGAATGTGCCCCATGGTCGCCTCCGGGTCTGGCGTCGTCGGCGTGCGCCGATGTGTCGGAATGTGCCTCCAGGACAGGGCAGGCCGTGTTGCGAGGCCGTATCGGATTCTCGATACGCTCCCGATAGGCGCTCTGCCGTTCACTGGCCCGGCAGGGGGTGGTTCCTGATCGGCACGGCAGGGCAGGCTCCCCGGCTGCGTCACCGGGCAGGCCGTAGGCTGGAACGGCGACAGGGGGTCCGACAGCGGAGACGGAGAGGCCTGATGCGAGTACTGGTGGTCGAGGACGAGCTCTACCTCGCCGAGGCGGTACAGGCGGGCCTGCGGCTCGAAGCGATCGCCTCGGACATTGCCGGGGACGGCGATTCCGCCCTGGAAAGGCTGAGCGTCAACACCTATGACGTCGTGGTCCTCGACCGGGACATCCCAGGAACCCACGGGGACGACGTATGCCGCGTCATCGTCGAACGGGGATGGGGTTGCCGAGTACTGATGCTCACCGCTGCCAGCCGGCTACGGGAGAAGGTGACCGGCTTCGAAATGGGTGCGGACGACTACCTGACCAAGCCCTTCGAGCTGGCGGAACTCGTGGTACGCATCCGCGCGCTGGTACGCCGTCCGAAGACCGGCCGGCCGCCCGTTCTCGAATATGCCGGAATTCGGCTCGACCCCTTTCGCCGCGAAGTGTTCCGATCCGGGCACCACATATCCGTCACCCGGAAACAGTTCGCTGTTCTGGAGGTCCTCATGACCGCACAAGGCGGTGTGGTCAGCGCGGAATCGCTGCTGGAAAGCGCCTGGGACGAAAATGCGGATCCTTTCACCAACGCGGTACGCATCACCATCTCCACCCTGCGCAAACGCCTCGGCAACCCGCCGGCGATCGTCACGGTGCCCGGTGTCGGGTACCACCTGGACGAGCCGGACACCCGGCGGTGACCGACACCACAGGCCACCGCGCTCCGGCGCCTTCCTCTGCCGCGCCAGCCGCGCAGCGGGCGGCGGCAACGGCGGCAGAGGTGCCGAACTGGCGGACTCGACGGCTGACCGCGCGTGCGCGGCTCACCCTCAGCTACGCGTTCTTCGTCGTGGTGGCCGGCGCGTTCACCCTGGCGATCATCTATCTGTCGATGCGGTTCATCCCCGACTACCCGCTGACCGCCTCCAACCCTCGGGAATCGTCCGCTGTCGCCAGCCGCCAGGACATCCTGGACGCGATGCTGAAGGCCTCCGGGTACGCCGTGCTCGCCTTGCTGGCCATCGGCCTGGTGGGTGGCTGGCTGATCGCCGGCCGGGTGCTGCGGCCTTTGCGGGACATCACCCGGGCCGCGCACCGGGCCGCGGCCGGTTCCCTGGAGCACCGGATCGCGCTGCCGGGCCGACGCGACGAGTTCACCGACCTGTCCGACGCGTTCGACCACATGCTGGAGCGGCTCCAGCAGTCCTTCGAGTCCCAGCAGCGCTTCGCCGCGAACGCCTCGCACGAACTGCGCACCCCGCTCGCCATCACCCACACCATGCTCGACGTCGCCGCCGCGGACCCCGCGGGCCAGAACTATCCGCGGCTCGTCTCGCGACTCCGGGAGACGAACCAGCGGGGCATCGAGATCGTCGACGCGCTGCTCGACCTGGCCAACCTCGGCCACACCACGCCGGACACCGAACCGCTGGACCTGGCAGCCACCACGGCCGACGCCCTCGCCCTCGTCGGCGAGGAGGCAGGACGCCGTGGCGTCGCCCTCCACAGCCGCCGCGATCCGGCCCCGGTCACCGGGAACCCGGTGCTGCTGCGCCAGTTGACGGTCAACCTGCTGCACAACGCCATACGGCACAACCTGCCCGCCGATGGCTCCGTCTCCGTGACGACCGGGCCGGATCCGCACGACCGGCTCCGCTCCCTGCTTTCCGTCACCAACACCGGACGACGCCTGCCGGACACTGTCGACACGCTCACCGAGCCCTTCCTGCGGGGCGAGGGCCGGACGGCCGCGACCGGTAACGGCCACCGCGGGCACGGTCTGGGACTCTCCATCGTGGCGAGCATCGTCAGCGTGCACAGGGGCGACCTCCGGCTGACTCCCCATGCCGAGGGCGGGCTGACCGTACAGGTCTCCCTGCCCACCTGCTGACGCGGTCCGGCGGCCGACCGTACCGCTTCGCGTGGCGGCGGTGGAAACACGAGGTCCGGCCCTGAGCGCCCGGTCCGTCCGCCTGCCGCACGATACGCCGACGATACGGCCGGTACCGCATGCTCGTCGCAACGAGCGAACGCGACTTGCCCCACGCGGCTTCCGATGACGGACCCGTCCCCGAACCGCGTGTAACGCTCCCAGACGAGTGAACGGGAGAAACGCACATGCTGCGAAAAACCGGCGGAACAAAGCTGTCCGTGACGACGCTGGCCGCAGCCCTGGCGGTGTCGGGGATCTGCGTGCCCGCCCTGCTCCAGCAGCCCACCGCATGGGCCGCATCATCATCGAGCGGCAATGACTCCGCGCCCGCCAGGGGTGGTGACAAGACGCCCGCACCCGGGGCGGCAACCGCAGGGGACAGCCTTTTCGGCTACCTGGGAAACGGTGGGTACGACGTCGGGACGTACGACGTGCGGTACGACTACCGGGCAGGCCGGACCACCATGGAATCGTCCGTGGAAATCATGGCCACGGCAACGCAGGACCTGTCCGACCTCAGCCTGGACTCGGTCGGCCAGCAGATCACGTCGGTCTCCGTCCAGGGCAAGGCCGCCCGGTTCCGGACAGCCGATGAGAAGCTCCTCATTGCGCCGGCGCATTGGCTGCGGAAGGGACAGGCCTTCAGGATCGACATCGCCTTTGTCGCCGACCGGTCGGCCAATCCCCCTTCGCCGGCGGTCCTTCCCGGCCAGGAGGACATCCACGCGGATCACTGGAACAACTTCCCCGACGGTTTCGCCCTCTTCGGCCAGCCGGACCGATCCCACCTCTTCTTCCCTATGAATGACCACCCGAGCGACAAGGCCAGGGTGACCTTCCGCATCACCACCCCGAAGGCTCTGCAGGCAGTGGCCGGAGGAACCCTGAAGTCCCGCACCACCCGCGGCGACCGCACGACCTACGTGTACAGCACCAGGGACCCGATCCCCACGGACACCGTCCAAGCGGCCGTCGGCCACTTCATGACGGCAGAGGGGACAGGGCCGCACGGTCTGCCGATCCGCAGTTTCGTCGACACCAAGGACTTCGCCGATGCACAGGTCCAGTTGGGCCGCATCGCGTCCCAACTGGACTGGGTGGAGAAGAAGATCGGTGCTCCCTTCCCCTTCGAAACCTACGGTGTCCTGGGAGTGGAGTCCTACCCCGCCGCGATGGAATCCGCCACCCTCTCCACGTTCACGTCGAGCGTGGGCCTCACCGAAGGGAACGACAACGACAGCACCATGGTGCACGAACTGGTCCACCAGTACTTCGGTGACGCTGTTTCCGTGAGGACCTGGAACGACATGTGGCTGAGTGAGGGCCATGCCAGCTACTACACGTTCCGCTATTCCGCGGACCGGGGATACACCGGGTCCGGGAGCTTCGAGGACAATGTGCACCGCGCCTATACGTACGACCAGGATGCCCGCCCGCTGGACGGGCCTCCAGGGGATCTCAACGACCCGCTGAACGTGCTGGGCGGGACCAACGCCGCAGGCGTCGTACTCCTCGACGGCCTGGACCACATGGTGGGCGATGCCACCTTCCAGAAGATTGAGGGCACTTTCTTCAAGAAATTCCGGAACAAGGCCGCGACCACTCAGGATTACATCGATGTCGCCAACCAGGTGTCGGGGCGCGACGTCACGGGCTACGTCAACAGCTGGATCTACGGCAGGACGACGCCGTCGGCGGTTGGGCACCCGGACTGGTCCGGTACTCCCTGATTCGCCGTTTCCTGACGGAAGGTGAGGTCTCCGGCGTTTGGAGACTCCGGCCGGACCAGACCAGCCGGCGCCCGTACCGCAAAGCGCAGCCGCCTGAAAGGGACGCCGCCCTCACACCGTGCGAGGGCGTCGTCCCCCGCCCGTTTCACACCGGGCTCCTGCCCTGTCGGCCGATCACCGCGTCAGCGCACCCAGTCCTTCA
Source organism: Streptomyces sp. NBC_00433 (assembly GCA_036015235.1). Taxonomy (NCBI): domain Bacteria; kingdom Bacillati; phylum Actinomycetota; class Actinomycetes; order Kitasatosporales; family Streptomycetaceae; genus Streptomyces; species Streptomyces sp. NBC_00433. The sequence goes on from CP107926.1 coordinate 4,183,335, forward strand.
GCGGCTCGGTGTCCAGGGTGATCCCCACCGGAGCGGGCAAGGAGATCGTCTTTCCGAAGGGGCGCCGCGTGATCATGCTGTACGTGCCGTCGTCGGGCTCGCTGTACACCAGCGTTTCGCACGTGTCCCGGTCGATCAGCAAGTACACCGGGATGCCGGTCTCCGCATAGGCGCGCGGCTTGTCCTCGCGATCCCGCTTGTCGGTATCGGTGTCGTACGACGTCACCTCGACCACCATCACCACCCGGTCGGCGGCCGCCCACTCCCCATGGCCGGCGAAGCTGCCCTTGGGCGCCAAGGCCCCGTCCGGCTTCGCGTGACCGCTGCGGCAGGTCTCCACCCTGAGGCCGCGTTCCGGATAGAGCCACAGGTCCGAGCGCTGCTGCATGCAGTGCTCCATGACCCAACGGACGATCTCGTCATGATCCCCGTCCGGCACCGCTTTGACTCCCAGCTTCCCGTGGACGAACTCCAACCGGACGCCCTCGCGCTCGGCAGCGGCAGCGATACGTTCGAACTCCTCCGCCTGCATCTGCGGCCGATCCTCAGTGACAGTCATCGCGCGCCTCGCTCCTCCACGCCCGCTCCTGAAAACACCGGCACACCCACAGTCCAGGGATTCTGCCTCCGGCACGACGGATCGACGGCGGGTGGTCGTCGACGCCAGTCCCCTGACGTCGGCCTCCGCCGGGCAGCGCCTGTTCCGCGAGGTGTGCTGAATGCGTGCCGGGCGCCCCGGCCCCGCCGACCGGGACCGGGCGAAGGCGCCCTGGCCAGGGCAAGAAAAAGAGCCCCCTGTCGGGTTCGAACCGACGACCTACGCTTTACAAGTTCCCTCGGGGAGGGGCGCTGACCTGGGACGATCCCAGGTTCGGCCAGCTGACCAGCCAAAAGACCACTTACTGGTTGCCGTCAGTTCGGGTCGCTTTCCACGGCCATGTGTGCTGAATCCGTGCTGCCAGGAGCAAGCCGCCGAACGTCCAGGCCTGCTCACCGGACTGCCCACCGGCCGCTCGGTACACGGCAACTCGCTGAGCCTCCTGCAGGCCGATGTGGCAGAACTGTCGGAGCTCTGTGCCTCTGGCGACTTGGTAGAGGCAAACAAGGCGGCCAGCCGCCTCCTGGCGGACATGGACCTCCCCTTACAGAGGTACACCGAAGCCCTGCGTTTCGACCACATCCGGCTGCCCTTCTGATCGCCGGCACCTACCGAAGGGGGAAGGCCTGGCGCCACAAAGGGTGTCAGGCCCAGCTACGTCTTCGTTTCCCTCAGCTGCCCCGCGCTTCCACCGCAGACGCCGAGGTGAAGTCGCAGGGCGATCCGTCAAGTGCTGGTCTTGGGATACAGGACCGCCCCACCGACGCCTGATATCGCGATATCACCATGGCCATGATGATGTTGGCGTTCCTGCCGCGATGGCCCGGACCCCGCAAAAGGGGGCTCTTCGGACCGGGGCGGTGACCAAGGGCCGCGAACGCGGCGGCTCGCGGCCCTGACTGTCGCCGAGGTCCGGCGGCTGGTCAACCTGATCGGCTTGACTCGCATCGCCATCGACCAGGGACTTCGCTGGTCGATCTGGCGGCGCGCTCATCAGGCGGAGGCACGCACGACGGCAGCATTTCCGAAGGCGGCTACAGCTCCAGATGATGCAGATCCAGCCCTGTAGTACCAGAGCGCGGCATCGCCGTGGGGTGGGTGACGAGATTGTTGGACGCCAGGTGCAGCAGGTTCACCACGAGGATCGCAGGCGCGATGACGGCGACAGCCTTCGGCAGTTGGGGTTCGAGGAACAGGGCCAGAATGATCGCGGTGATTCCGTTCTGCTGGCTGAGGCAGAGCGAGATCCGGTCACGACGGGGGAAGCCCCAGGTGAGCGCGGAGCCGACGAGGATCTGGGCCGCGAAGGTGGCGCAGCCGAGTACCGCGCCTATGCGGAAGTCCGCGCCCCCGGCGAGTAGTACTCCCAACAGGAAGGTGGCCGCGAACAGAGCCGCGTTGGTCAGCCGCCCGATCCATGGGCCCAGCGGCGGTCGGAAGAAGAGGGCGGACAGGGCGAGGCCCAGCATGAGGAACTGCCAGGTCGCGACGGCGGCCAGCCCGAGCAGGGCGACGATCTGGATCAGTCCGCGCCCGGTGCTGACCGGCGTGCCGACCGGGCCGCGCTTGCGGATCACCGCCCATACGCCCGCCGCCGCGACCAGCAGCAGCAGATTCCAACTGAGGGTCCGCGCATAGCCCGCGGCACCGGCCAGGGCGCTGTCTGCGCCGGGAAGGGCCATGGAGCTGATGACGACGACGAGGACAGTGGTGACCGGATCGTCGAAGGACGCCCAGGCGGCGAGCAGTGACTTTGCCCGCGGTGACATGTCGCCAGCTTCGAGCATCGCGGAAACCGACAGCGGATCGATCTGGGCCATGGCGACGGCGAGCACCAGGTATTCGGGCTTCCGGCGCAAGAAGACGGTGAGCACGAGCGCGATGAAGGCCGCCTTGACGACCACGCCGACCGTGATGGCGAAAACGATCCGGTAGACATCGCCTCGCACTTCGGGACGCGAGATCCCCTGAGCACTTCCGTACAGCCCGACGGCGAGCAGACCGTAGGTCAGATAGGCGTATGCCCCCCCGTCGCCCTGGATGTCCACAGTCAGCCACTGGCCCGCCAGGCTTCCGACGCCGGCGATCAGTACGGGCAGCAGCAGCGGGCGGAAGACGGCCCGGAGGAAGGCGCGCGGAGAGCCGCTGCGAGGCCTCACGCCCGGAGGGGCGTAGTACTCCGCTCGTCGCTCAATCAAGTCTCCCCAGCTCCCGGCCCAGTTGACCCAGCCGCCGGTCCGCTGCGGCGACCCTCGTCTGGTCGAGGGTGACGCCCACCAGATGCCCGCCGCCGGACAGCGCGTGGAAATACAGTGCGCCCTGCTCCACGTCGAGGACCACCTGCTGAAGCCTTCCCCGCATAATCCCGCGCAGGGATACGTTCATGCGCCGGATCACGCCCGGCAGCAAGTGCCCCATTCTGCCGTATTTATCGCGCCGCTGCTCCGGCGTCTGGCCCCGGAAGAATTTCTCCATCCCAGGGCGCTCGAAGATGTCCACGGTGCAAGTCGGAATCAAACTGTCAGCATCGTAATAAGCGACATAGTGCAGTCCGGTCACATCCATGACCTCTTCGATGGCGCTACGCTTTGGGTCGGAAATGGTCACCCCGGGCGCATCATGGCGGTATATTATATCGGAATTACCAATGGTCGCCGCGCCTCCGCCGACGACACTCGTATCCGCCCCCTGACTGCTGAGCCATGAGCCATAATCCAATTCACTGTAATGCACTTCCGACCGGATCTCGTTCACGCATTCGGCCATTTTGGCATCCAGCGAATCCAGATCCTCCAGAGCCGATGTGGCTCCGTAGAGATGGAATCCCGGCTCAACCATGAAGTAGAGGACCGCACCCGTCGGCACGCGCAGGATCGTGCGGATCAGCATCCCGGTGCGCAGATCCGCAAAATCGGGCTCAAGATCTTCGAGTACGTAGTAGAGCTGCCGCCCCGCCCTCTCATGCAACGCTGACGTTCCACCTGCAGGTGCGCTGCCAACGTCTTCGGCGGCGGCGGCGTCGTGGTCGGGGTCGGGGTCGGGGTCGTCAGCATCGGCATCGGCATAAAGAACGACCTTCGACACGTCACGGTCGAAGAACACAATGTGCGCCAGCCCATTCGGCTTCAGTAATCTCTCTCTGAGGCGTCTGGCGATGTCCCTCATCGGCGAACTTTCTCCGTCAGGAAAGCGCACCATATTGTCCGCCTCTCTCTCACTCCTCGCGGACTCAGACACCCCACACCTCCAGGTCAGCTCCGATTTTGCGGTAGGGATCCGCGAGGAGGGCGGTGGCGAGTCGGTGGCCGTCGATGAAGGTCACGGGCACATGGCGCGCCAGAGTGTCCCGCAAATCCTCAGCGCGCTGTTCGTTTGAGGCGGCGGAATTGGCCATCGCCGTCAGCGTGATCGGGTGCTGCGATCCCCATCCCTGGATCTGGCCGCAGCCTTCCAAGATCACCTCGTCCTCCGTGGTGCGCTCGTATTCGAGACCCTGTTCCAGTTCCGTGGCGCAATTGTTGCGATTCATCCTCGCGACCAGGGTGTAGCGGTGGTCGGCACCGAAGACTTCCTTCAGCTGGTGAACGGCCTTGTTCGCCTGCTTGATCGCCTCATCCGGCCGGCCGCTGTCGAGCAGGTAGAGCGCGAGGTTGCTTCGGCAGATGGCGGTGAAGGGGTGGTCGCGGCCGAACACCGCCTCATAGTGGCCGAGCGCCCCTTGCGCGTAATCGGCCGCGTCGCCGGGCCGCTCCAAGGCGTGCAGACCCGCGGCGACGGCAAGGCGACATGACATGGTGCGCGGCTGTCGGTCCCCCCACTGCCGTTTGAACGCGATGTGCGTGTCCTGGAGCAACTCCAGGCCGCTCGTCGCCTCGCCCGTCCGGACCATGGTCATTCCCAGGCTCTGCAGCGTCCACAGCGTCAAGTGGGAGTCGGCGCCCAGGAGTCTGCGCAGGTGGTTCCTGGCCAGTTCCAGGTGCTCGCGGGAGCTGTCGAGCTTCCCCGCTTCCCGGTAGTAGGTGCCGATTCTGGCGTACGACCGCCAGGTCTGCGCGTTGTCCACCCCCAGCAGTTGCCGGCGGATGTTGAAGGTGGACTGATCCTGGCGCACGGCGCTCTCGGCCGACTCCATGTAGAACTTCGAGAGCGCGAGGTTGCCGGACGCACTGAGCGTCTCGTTGTTCTCCTTGGTGATGGCGCGGCTCAAGCCGGAATAGGACCGCTGGTCCTCCTCGAACGCCTCCTGAAACTTGCCGACCGCGCGTAGGTCCGCCGCGTAGCCGCGCCCGTCCAGCAGGGCGTACGTGTCCCTTTTGTCGCGCTGCCGCTGCACCATCGTGGCGTGCCTGCTGAGCGTGAGCGCTTGCTGGTACTCGCCGAGCATCCTGTGGGCCGCGCCCAGTTGCGACTCCATGCGCAGCACCGACGTGTGATCCTCGTCGAGGGTCTCGCGCCACTTCGTCAGAACGCCGGTGCCCAGCTCGCACGCCTCCCTCCACCGCCCTGTGAACCAGCGATAGCGGACCTGGCTCACCAGCCAGTCCCGTACCTTCGGATCCTCGCTCTCCGGCGCCTGGGACACAAGCACGTGCTTGTCGAGCTCGTCGAAGGTGTCCCAGTGGGTCCGCTCGTCGCGTTCGAGGTCGGTGGGCACCATCGAGGCCAGGACGCCGAGGGCCTCGGCGCGAGTCCTCTCCCGCTCCTCCTGCGTCATCCAGGCGCGCACCAGGTCCTGCACCACCCGGTGGATCTTCAGCATCTTGCCCGTCGGGTCCAGGACGGCGAGGGCCGGCAACGTCAGTTCCTTCAGTACGGCCCGCAGCCGGATGGCGTCGTGCAGGGCGGGTTCCTGCTCGGCGAGCAGAGCCAGCATTCCCGGCGACTGGACGACCTTCATGCCCACGCCGTCCTGGGACATGAAGGAGCAGAGGTCCAGCAGCTTCGCCGCCGCGGGTGACCGTTCCCGCAGAGTGCGGTACGGCCCCCCATAGACATCGCTGAACACCTGGTATTCGGGTGGCAGTCCGTTGACAGGCAACGCTGTGCCGCTGCCCAGATCGCGAAGGTAGTCCTCCATGGGCTGGGGCAGCGCGTTGAGGGCTGCCGCGGCTGCCTCCTCGAAGAGCGGGAGGTGGCCCGCACGAGTGGCGAGGAGGCACAGATCCGTGTCGCTGTAGGAGGGCAACAACTGGCTGAGCAGGTCGAGGCTCTCCTCGGGTGTGAACACATCGACCACGTGCGTGTTGTCGTACTGCGACCAACTGGGACTGCTGCGCGAGGTGATCAGGACATGGCCGGTGCCGCCGGTGGGGATGAAGGGATCGACGGCTTCCGGGCTTTCTGCCCCATCGAACACGAGCAGCCAGCGGGGGCAGTGCCGGCCCAGCCGCAGGTCCTCCAGCAACGTCTCCCGGTCCTCACCGGTTCTGGAGCCCGGGGACCGCTTGTTGGCCTCCGCGTTGACCGCCTTCGCCAGTGCGGTGAGCGATGCCGTGATGGTGCTCGGCTCCGAGGCGGGGATCCACCACACCAGGTCGTACTCGGAGGCGAAGCGGTACGCGTACTCCAGTGCGATCCTCTGCTTGCCCACGCCCATGGGTCCGGTGAGCACCTGCGGAATCGACCGATTCGCCGCTCCGGAATGGAATCCCTGTCGCAGCGCCCTCATGATCGGCACACGCGGGGTGAACACGGTGCCGGGATGGGGTACCTGCCAGACGTCGGGCCGTCGGGCGGGGAAGCGCGGACCGTCCAAGGAGAACGGCTGCGCCTCACTCGCGTCGCGCAGTCCGAAGCGCTTCAGCAATGCGCTGCGGGCTCCCGACTCGCTCAGGTTGGTGAGGTTCGCGGGGTTCGGCAGGTCGTCGTCCTGTGACGGCAGCGGGGCCTCGCTCACCCGCAGGGCGATGATCTGCGGCGTCTCGACGTTGCCGACTCGCGCCCCCGCTATGATGCGCTCGACCTCCTGGCCCACCGGGCTGCTGTGGAGCTGTGGCGAAAGCAGGAGGAGCAGGTAGTCGCTGTCGGGGAGGTCCTCGTTCACCTGCGGATAAACGATCTTGAAGCCCGCCGGGGTGAGTTGGGCGCTGATCCAGGCGGCCCACAACTGATCGTCCGGGGCATGCAGCATGGTGACGGTCTGCGGATTGGTGGACCTGACAGCAAGATACTTGCGGCTGTACAGCTTGCGCTCAGCGGCGGAGACCGGCTTGAAGCCGCCGACCTCACCGCCGGTGATACGGCTGGCGAAGCGTACGTACTGTTCGAGAACGGTGTGCGCGTGCCGCGGATTCTCCTCCATCACGGCGAGTTCCTCACCGTAGGCGAAGTAGGCACGGTAGGGGATCTGTACCTCGCCCCAGTAGGCGTCGAGTTCGTCCTCGTCGTCGATGCCGAGGAACGGGTCGAGGACGCGCCGGGCCTCCCCCATAGCGCGGTCGAGCCGTTCCTTCTCCGCCGCGTCGATCCGCATGGGCAGCGTGTGAAGCTCGATCGGCCTGGAGTGGCGCGTGATGAGCTGGGCGATCCTGCCCGAGCCTTCGATGGCCTGCCGGTTCATGGCCAGACCGACGACCACCGTGTCGGGAAGCACGAGAGTGCAGATCCCTGCCCCGTCGGAGAAGCCGGTACGACTGTCGATCAGGATGTAGTCGTAGTCGCTGTCCCGCATGCGGGCACGGAGCGCTTCGAGGAACTCCAGCCCTTCTTCGCTGGTCTGGAACCGGCCCCAGTCGAAGTCGTGCAGCCTGTTCGCGTAACCCTCGTCCAACCGGCCGGGGCCGATGTAGTCCAGTCGCCCGCACTCCGGGAAGGAGTAGTTGATCCCCACCCGATAGCGCTCGAAGTTGGTGTGCTCCGCGTGCAGTTCACGCAGGTCCTCCGGGGCGTTCTCGCTGTCGTTGGCCGCCTCGGCGAAGGCCGAGAACATGTCGAGGATTCCAACTCCGTACCGGAGGTCGGGAGTCGGGAGGAACTCCTGGTAGTACAGATGGAGTCCGGGCGCCTCCAGATCCCAGTCGACGACCAGCACGGACTTCCCGGCACTGGCCATGATCCAGGCGGTGTTGGCCAGCGCCATGGTCCGGCCTGAGCCGCCTTTGAAGGAATAGAAAGTGATGATCTTCGCCTGATGACTCGACGTGCTCATCCCCCGCCCCACAGTCCTCCGGAAACCCCGCTCAGCAGGGGAGGCCACGGGCCGTCGCCTCGCTTGATCCAGCTGGCCCGCTCCTGACGCCGGCGGGTGAGCTGCTCGGAAGGGCTCTCCCGGAAATGCTCTCCCGGGGGCGGCCACGCGCCCAGCCGCGACTGCCCGTCCGCGACGGTATCGGCCAGTACCCCGGCCACGGTGTGTGCGAGTGACTGGGCTGTGCCTGCCTCGTGCTTCGGCACGCCCAGGGCCCATACTGGGGTGCGCGACAGGCTTTCACGCAGCCGGCCGGCATTCAACCAGGTCTCCTCGTCCTGGCGGGACAGCACCACGACGACGGCGAGGACGCAGGGCGCCGATTGCGCCAACCGGTCCCACAACGCGGGGACCGTGGCCGAACTCGCCGTCCACGGATCGATCAGGACCAGCAGGCCGCGACGCTCGTCGGCGCCGGGACATCCGCCCGTCACCCCTTCGTCGGGTGATACGACGGCCCCCGGTTCAATGTCGTAGTACCGCAGCACCCGGTTCACGACCGAGACCGCGGTCTCGTCCGTCTCGGGTAAGAAGGGACGCCACTGCGCGGGCGTGGACCCGTAGGTCGCCACAGACGAGCGCACCGGTTCCATCGTGGTCCGATCACCAGCGACCACTATGACGACGACCTCGCGAGCGGGCTGCGCCGCGAGTACGGGGCGACCGGGTGCCGTGCGGGGTGGAGGCGATCGGTCAGGGGCGACGGACACCCGCTCATGCGGAACCGGCCGGCCGGGGCCGAACCGGAGGGGCACCGTACGGCTCGCGGACTCGCTCATCGGTACCAGCGGTTCGGCCGCCGCCCGGATCAGACTCCGCGCCACCTGGCGGACGAGCGCGCGGTATACGTCTGCGGCCTGCGGATCCCGCTGGAGTTCGAGCGCTCCGGGCCCCTGATAACCGTATCGCGAGTCATCGTTGATGATCACTCCGGTATTGGCGACCACTTGGGGCAGTGCCAGGCCCTCCGGCCGCCAGAGGACTCCGACCAGCGACGGGGGTGCCTCCCCGGTCTGCCGCTCCCGACGGTCCATTCGCTCCCGGAACACCGACCACTCCGAGGCGCATTGGGCGTCCGTCAGGTAGTCCGGCGAGTAGAGCACCAGCATGGATCGGCAGTTCAGCACGTCGGCATCGGGCACAGCGGCAGGCTCCGCGTACTTGAGCCGGCCATCGGCGGCCGAACCCGAGCCCGCCAGGCTGTAGATCTCGTTCTGCACGTCGAAGTGGAACCGTTGGACCGGGCCTCTGTCTCCGGTCGAACTGGCATAGCTGGTGTAGAATAATGGCCTCACCACACCCCCAAGGGCCTCCCCGAACCGCTCACTACCGGTCTGTTCTGTCGACCCATCGCGGCGGCACCACCAGCACGGCCTGCGAAGATCACACGCCGAAGCAACGGCCGGTTTCCCCGGCGCTGCCACGTTTCAAGTCTAATGTGATATCCCCCAAGCGCGCCTTGAAAACACGTCATTTGACTGTGGCTCATCCGAATGAGCGATCCGCAGCCGCTGACCACCGGGTCCGGTGCCGCCGCCTCGCACTATCGATCAATTGCCCAGCCTGGCACGGATGTGCCCGATCAGTGTGAAGAGATCACGACAGTAGACCGAGGGGTTGGCGAAGCCTCGCCCTCGACCATGGCGGTGAGCGCGCGTTCCACCTCCGCAGATGCCCACCACCGGGCACTGGCGGCACGCGTCACACAGGGTCTGAGGTCCGTATTCCGGTGCTTCCGGAAGCGCGAGCACCGCATCGAAGGAATGGCCGAATACGTCGCTGTGAGAGTCGGCCGCGCCGTCGGCGACCGCCTTCAACGAGTCCGTCCACCCGATCGTGCCGTCCGACTCGACCACCACGGCTGCGGCCGGCAGCGCGCCCACGGACTCGCTGCCACCGCTCGCACCGCCCGTAAGGCACAGCGCGATGATCGCGTCGAAGAGTCTCACGCGCACCGGCCGGCCATCCAGCCGCCACCGGTCAAAGACCGCTGCGAGCCAGTCGCCGTACGGGGCGTCCGTACCGCCGCCGCCTGGCGCGGGGTGATCCCAGGTGGCCTGTGGCAGCAGGAAATCGATTGCGGGCGGGCGGTGGGCGACGAGGGCATCGTAGGTGCGCACCGGATCGTTCGCCGTGTCCACGGTGCACAGCAGGCCGTCGAACAGCGTTCTGTAGCGCGGGAGTTCGAGCAACGTCAGGGCTTGCCGAGTGCCGGTCCAACTACTGGTACGAGCGGTTGCGGGGGCGTCCGGACGCCGCCGGCGGTGCCGGTGCCGGTCCTGCGCCTCACGGTCGCCGTCAAGGCTGACGCCCACGTGGATGTCGTGCCGAAGCAGGACGTCCAGCAGGGCCTCGTCGACGAGGAGCCCGTTGCTCTGCATGACCAACTGGACCCGCCCGCCGGCTTCGCCGACCGCACACCGCACGGACCGCGCGAAACCGGCGATGACGTCCGCGCCGGCGAGCAGCGGCTCACCCCCGTGCAGGATGACGCGCGCTACGGGCAGCCGGTGACGGCTCACGTGCTCGGCGATCCTGACGATCAGTTGCTCTCTGACGGCCGCCGGCATGGTCTGCGGACGGCCGCGCCAGCCTGTGTCCCGTAATTCGTAGATGTAGCAATAGTCGCAAGCAAGATTGCACCGGCTGTGCAGCTTGACGACGAATTGGTCAAAGGCGCCGAGCGTCACCCCGCCGACCGAGCCGGGTAATACCCGTGGCATCGGCCACGATCCGGCGGGAGGAGTGCACATCTCAAAGGTCGGCCCCAACTCTCGATGGCGTACCCCCGTATGCGACGCCCCGCCGACCAGCGTGCTGACGGCGGCAGATGCCATGGCAAACGCCGGTAACGGATGCTTGCGCGACCGCTCCACCGATCCCCCCCAGAGTTGTCTCCCACAATCTAGAGAGGTCCGTTCGTTTCGAGTGAGGTGTCAACTGGCCAAATTACGGGGACTTTCGGTTACGGCTCCAGGAGGATGGCACAGTGGACGGGAACGCAGGGGGACGGCAGCATGGCCTACGACTTCATCACGAGCTTCGCCGCCAGGGAGAACGAGGCCTATGCCGCCCGGTTCCACGAGGACTTGGTGGGGAAGCTCCGGGCCCTCACCGGGACGACGGTCCGCGCCGCCATGTGTCCGGGTCGTCCGCAAGACCGCCCGGACGCGTCACCGGCGGCCGAGGCGGCGGTGATGGTCTCGCTCTGCTCCAAGCTGTACTACGACGACTGCGACTGCGGTCGTGACTGGTCCACCTTCGAACAGCGGCTCAGCCGAACGCCTGACGAGCGGCGGACGGACGCGAATGCCGCGCGCGTTCTCGTCCGCTGGCAACCGCCTTTCGACCCGCCTACGGGTCTGCCCAGGGCCTCCGTGGGCGACAAGGGGCTCACCTCGCTCTACGCCCTCAAGGGTCTGCGCGGCATCATGGATGTATCGGGCTGGGAATCCGCGGACTACCGCGCGGCGCTGGACGAGATCGCCGCGTGCGTTCTCGCCGGGCGCGCGACGGGGCCGGCCCCACTGCCGCCGGGTGAGCAGTTCTTACCGCTGGTCGCCTTCCCCCAGCCACGCCCCGCAGTCCGCCCGTCGTCCATCCCGCCGCAGGCCCGGAGCGGCGACCAAGTCGCCCGCGAACCGCGCATCTTCATCTCCTACGCGCACGAGGACGACGGCGTCCACGCCGAACAGGTCAGTGTCTTCTGGCAGATGCTGCGCGCCGAGGGCATCGACGCGCGGCTGGACCAGCCCGCCGCGCGGGCGCCACAGGACTGGCCCCAGTGGATGCAGAACGAGTACCGGAAGGCGGACTTCATCGTGGTGGTCGCCTCTCCCGCCTACAAACGCCGGGCCGAGGGCACCGAGACAGAGGGGGTGGGCAGGGGGGTGGCCTGGGAGGCGCGTCTTCTGCGGAGGGAGATATACGAGCACCCCACGACCTGGTATCTACGGATACTCCGGGTGATCCTGCCCGGTACCCGCGTCGAGGATCTGCCGGACTTCCTGGGCGGTCACGACGTCACGCACTACGCCATCGATCCGGCGATACCCACCGACGCTGAGTTACTACTGGACTACCTCAAGTCACGAAAGGGCTAACGGCTGTGACCAGGATGTGGTGGAGCAGGCGGTGGTTCCGCATCGCCGTCTTCACAGTCGTCGGCGGCGGAGCGGGCGCGGCGCTCTACGGGCTCAACAGGATCGACAGCGGTTACGCCCTGACGGCCGTCGGCGCGGCACTGGGCGCGATCGCCGCGGTCGGGGCCGACTTCTACCGCAGAACCGCACGCCTGACCGAGGTTCGGATCAGCGTGCCGCAGTTCAGCGAGCTGACCTTCGTGGTGAACGACGAGACCGAGCAGGTCTCGTGGCAGCTGTTCATAGAGTCGGCCACCCGGACAGCTACCCAAAAGCTCGATGACGGAGAGGGGTTGATACGTGAGGCGCTCAACTCGCTCTATAGTCTCTTCGCCACCACGCGGGAGATTCTCCGAAATACCCGGCCCTCCCGGCACACTGAGGGCCTGACCGTCGAGTACCTGGCGGTGAGCCTGCTCAACCGTGAGCTGCGGCCCTTCCTGTCCAAGTGGCATCCGCGGCTGGCGGAGTTCGAGAGCGCGCACCCCGAACTCCCCGAAACCGCATGGCCCCTGGCGCAGGACTGCCGCGCCGAACTGGACCACCTGCGCACCGCCACCCGTCAGTACGTGCTGGGGTTCGCCCAATTGGCGGGCGTGCAGAACCCGGAGCTGATGATCGGCGGCCTCGACGTCGTCGGGCTGCAGGCGCCTGCGCCGGATGCGGAAACCGACGCGGCAGCGGAGGCGCGCAGGGGCTAGCGGAGGAGTCTGCCAGGCAGCGCACTGCCTGCGACGGGTCCCGGTCGTCAAGGACGAAGAGCCGAACCCGCCGTCAATCTCCCAGGCCACCGTCTTCCAGGTCGGGCAAACGACGGACAGACCCCTGACCAGGCAAAAAGAAGAGCCTCCTGTCGGATTCGAACCGACGACCTTCGCTTTACAAGATCCCTCAGGGCAGGCGGCTGACCTGCGGTGATGCGGCCGATGTGCCGCTGACCAGCGGAAATGGCGCTCACCTCTTGCCACTGGTTCGCACGGGCTTCCGCACCCATGGGTGCTGCATCCGTGCTGGACAAGCAAGCACTCAGGCGTACGGCAGCAGCGTCGCAGTGTCAAGGTCGAAGCCGAATGGCGTGGGAATGTGGAGGCTTTCACCGAACTCAGCGTCCTCGCGACGGTGGTACTTGCGGCCGTCGGGGAGGCTGAAGAGCGTGACGGTCTTCAGCCTGGCGTCCACCACGAGATACAGGGGAATTCCCATCACCGGGTAGTCCCTGACCTTGCCCACCCAGTCGTTCTCGGGGTTCGACGGCGAGACCAACTCGACGGCGATGGCCGCGGTCTCCGCAGGGACCTGGTTGTCGGTGGTCTCCAGGACGGCGGCCGGCAGATAGGTCAGGTCGGGATTGCGGCTCTTGCCCACGCTGGGGGACACAAGGTCCGTGTTCTCGCTCGGCACCAGATCACTCGGGCTGTGCGCGTCGAACTGGCGCCTGACCACCAGGAGATTGCGCTGGTGGATGCCGGAGGGGCCGACCATCATGACGATGGTGTCGCCCGAGATCTCGGCCTTGAACCCTTCCGGCAGACTCCTGCGGGCCTCGTCGAGGAGTGCAAAGTGCTGCGGGTCCATGCTGCAGTGCCTCCCAGGAGCGAGCCGCCTCGTCTCCAAGACTATCGGGCACCTACCGCCCAGGAGGACTGACAGCGTCCGCTGAGACCAGAACTGAGACCGCCGACACCAAAGCGGCCCGCTCCCGCCAGCGCCGCCACGTCCGCTGAACGCAAAACCCCAGCTCAGAAGACATCTGGGCTGGGGTTTAGGTGGAGCCCCCTGTCGGGTTCGAACCGACGACCTACGCTTTACAAGAGCGTCGCTCTGGCCAACTGAGCTAAGGAGGCGCGAAGAGCAGTGTAGCGGGCGGGGTCGGGGGAGGGTGGGGAAAAAGTGGGTGGGGGGCTGGTGACAAGAAGGGGAACGTGCAGGTAGCGTCACCGGGAGTCCGTGGGATGCGGACTGGAGACCACTGAAGCGGCACCAAGAGAACTGCTTCCTTTACTCGGATCGTCCGGCACGTTCCTGCCGGTGAAGGGACTGCGTAACAGTCATGGCTACAGTCACGTTCGACAAGGCGACCCGGATCTACCCGGGTGGCGACAAGCCCGCGGTGGACGGGCTCGACATCGAGGTCGGGGACGGCGAGTTCCTCGTGCTGGTCGGGCCTTCGGGTTGCGGCAAGTCGACCTCGCTCCGGATGCTCGCGGGGCTCGAGGACGTCAACGCCGGATCGATCCGGATCGGTGAGCGGGATGTCACGCACCTGCCGCCGAAGGACCGCGACATCGCGATGGTGTTCCAGAACTACGCGCTGTACCCGCACATGACGGTCGCCGACAACATGGGCTTCGCGCTCAAGATCGCCGGCGTCAACAAGGCGGAGATCCGCAAGCGGGTCGAGGAAGCCGCGAAGATCCTGGACCTGACCGAGTACCTGGCGCGTAAGCCGAAGGCGCTCTCCGGTGGTCAGCGGCAGCGTGTCGCGATGGGCCGCGCGATCGTCCGGGAGCCGCAGGTCTTCCTGATGGACGAGCCGCTGTCGAACCTCGACGCGAAGCTGCGTGTGCAGACCCGTACGCAGATCGCCAGCCTGCAGCGCCGGCTGGGCGTCACCACCGTCTACGTCACCCACGACCAGGTCGAGGCCATGACGATGGGCGACCGCGTGGCGGTGCTCAAGGACGGTCTGCTCCAGCAGGTCGACAGCCCGCGCAACATGTACGACCGGCCGGCCAACCTCTTCGTGGCGGGCTTCATCGGCTCCCCCGCGATGAACCTCATCGAGGTCCCGATCGTCGACGGCGGCGTGAAGTTCGGCAACGCGCTGGTCAACGTCGAGCGTGACGCGGTGCAGGCGGCGGCCGACAAGGGCGACCGTACGGTCACCGTCGGCGTGCGTCCCGAGCACTTCGACATCGTCACCGGCGAGGGCGACACCAAGTCGCTGTCCAAGGACGCCCCGGCCGGCCTGGCCGTGACCGTCAACGTCGTCGAGGAGCTGGGCGCGGACGGCTACGTCTACGGCTCGGCGAAGGTCGGCGACGAGGACAAGGACGTCGTCATCCGCGTCGGCGGCCGCGCGATCCCCGAGAAGGGCTCCGTGCTGCACGTGGTGCCGCGCGGCGGCGAGACCCACGTCTTCGCCACCTCCTCCGGCGAGCGCCTCAGCGACTGACGCCGCGAAGCGATACGGCCGGGCGGTACGTGGCTTGCCACGTACCGCCCGGCCTTTTCACGTGGCCGCGCGGTGGCCCCCCGCGCCGTGGCAGCGCCGTGGTCCCGCCCAGGCCGGCTCGCGGCCTTCCGCACCGGTCGCACCGGTCGCATACATACGCATAACCGGCCTTTCGGGTCCGTTCGTCAACACCGAACACCCCCGCAGGCGATTTCACTCCCTCGGGAGAGTGACTAAATGTCGCCAAATCATCACCAGTCGCTACGATCCGATGCGTGAACCAGGTAGCTCGCCGTCTCGGCAAGACATTCGCGCTCGTTCTCCCGGTCGTTCTCGTGCTGTCGGGAACGCTCGCCGTCACCCGCGTCCCGTGGGCCGTCTCCTCCTCCGACGCGCAGGTGCTCACCGCCTCCGCCAAGAGCAGGCAGGAAGTGGCCGCGGAGACCGCCGCCAAGGCGCCGCAGGAGGCGCTGCGTACGCGGCTGCTGGCCGAACTCCAGCAGAAGGACCCGGGGGTGGCACTGACCGACCTCCAGATCGCCATGGCCCGCCAACCGTCGCTCGCCAAATACTGCGCGTCCATCGCGCGTTCGCTGGGCCGCGCCGCCGTCGCCAAGTACGACGGCGCCACGCAGCGCGCCCAGTCGTGGTCGCGGCCGGTGTGCGACACCGCCTTCGCCACGGGCATCGCCTCGGTCGGCTGACCCCGGCCGGAGGAGGAGGCGGGGTGCGGGCCGCGCCCCGCCTTCCGCGTCGGCGGGCGTCGCATAAGGTCGCCGCATGACGCACGACACCATTGCGCACGAGGTCAACCCGGTCACGCAGGCCGTCATCCTGGCGGGAGGCCAGGGTTCGCGGCTGCGCCCGTACACCGACGACCGGCCCAAGCCGATGGTCGAGATCCCGGGCACGGGCACGCCGATCATCGGCCACCAGCTCGCGTGGCTCGCCGCGGAGGGCGTCACCGACGCCGTCGTCTCGTGCGGGCACCTCGCGGAGGTCCTCCAGGACTGGCTGGACAGCACGCCGCTGCCGATGAAGGTGACCACCGTCGTCGAGCACGAGCCGCTGGGCCGCGGCGGCGGCCTCAAGTACGCCGCCGCGTCGCTGCCGCGCCCCGAGGAGCCGTGGTACGCCACCAACGGCGACATCTGGACCCGCTTCTCGCTGCGCGACATGGCCGCCTTCCACGAGGAGCGCGACGCCGTCGCGACGCTCGCCCTCGCCAGGCCGCGGATTCCCTGGGGCGCCGTCGAGACCAACGAATTCGGGCAGGTCCTGGACTTCATCGAGTCCCCGCCGTCGCCCTTCCTCATCAACGCCGGCGTCTACGTCTTCGCGCCCGGCTTCACGGCGATGCTGCCGGACCTGGGCGACCACGAACGCACCACCTTCCCCCGCTTGGCGCGGGAGCGCCGGCTGGCCGGCTACCCGATCCCGCAGGGCGCGTACTGGCGGGCCATCGACACGGCCAAGGACCTCCGCGAGGCGGCCAGGGAACTGGGCGCCGCGCCCGTCTAGTGTGATGCGCCCCGCGTCCGCGTCAGCGCCTGGCGGCGGACCGCCCCTCGCGGCTGCCCCTCGCGGCCGGACCTCGTGCCTTGCCGTGCGCCGGGGCTCGGCGCGCAGTTCCCCGCGCCCCGGAAGGCCGCCCCTCGCCGGCCGGTTCACAGGGCAGTACGACCAGGCCCCGCACCGACGCGAATCCCCGCGCCTTCGCAAGGCGCGGGGACAAGGCGCGGGGACGCGGGGATTGCCGGGGCGGGACGGTCAGGCCGTCGGCGCCGGGGATGTCGGCGGAGGGCCGAGCAGAGGGGCGCCGAGGAGGCCGCCGATGGCGCCCTGCGGGGGCTTGGCGGGCGGCGGCGGAGGCGGCGGGGCCGCCTGGGTCGGGGGGGCCGGGGGCGGGGACGGCGGGGGCACCGAGTGGTGTCCGGGGGTGCCGGAGGAGTGGCTGGCGCCGGACGTGGACGTGTTGCCGGGTGTGTGCCTGGGCCCGGGGGCCGTGGTCGGCGCCTGGGTCGGCGCCACCGCGTCCGGCTGCTTCTTCTTGGCCTTCGCCGACGTCGTCGGCGACGGTGCGGTCGGCGTGGAGTCGCTCCCGGATGCCTCGGGCAGCGGCAGGCCGGGCAGGTTGTTGACGGGCGGGGCCGTCGGGCCCGCGGGGCGCTGCTCCGGGGCGGTGGTGGCCCTCACCGCGGCGCCCAGCACGGAGCCGAGCAGCAGGGTGCAGCCGACGATGACCGTACCGAGCACCGTGCCGCGGCGCAGGACGTAGCGGCGCAGGTCCCACAGGCCGACCCGCGGGCCGAGGCGGCGCCAGGCGTCGCCGGCGAGCTTGCCGTCGATGGAGTAGACGGGGGCGCCGGCGATGATCAGCGGGCTCCAGGCGGCCAGGTAGATGAAGTCGGGGGCGTCGTAGACCGGGACGGTGCGCCAGCTCACGGTGACGAGCAGCGCGACGGACAGGGCGGCGCCGAAGGCCGCGGCGACCCGCTGCCACAGGCCGCAGACGGTCAGGACGCCGACCACGACCTGGAGGAAGGCGATGCTCAGGCCCGCGCCCACCGGGTGGTTGAGCGCGGCGTCGCGCAGCGGTTCGGCCGCCGCCCAGGGGTGCAGGGAGGCGAGCCAGGTGACCATGGAGCCGCGCTCGCCGCCGTCGAAGTAGACGCGGTCGCACAGCTTGCCCATGCCGGCGTAGATCGACACGAAGCCGAGGAAGATGCGCAGCGGCAGCAGCACGATGCCGAGGTTCATCCGGCGGTGCGGATACCAGGCGTGCTTGACGAAGTCGCCGTTGCTCTTGCGCGGCCTGCGCTCGGCTTCGGCGTCGCCATATGCGCCGCCCTCGCCATATGCGCCGCCCTCGCCATATGCGCCGCCCTCGCCGTACGCGCCGCCGTCTTCGAAGGCGCCGCCATGTACGTTGCCGCGACCGCGTACGCCGCCGCGCCTGTGCGCGTCGCCGTGGTAGCCGACCGCCGGCTCGTCGTCGTACGCGCCGCGCGCCGGGCGTACGCCGCGGAGCAGGCCGGTGGGGGCCTGGCCGTTGCGCGGCCCGACGACGGTCGGCTTGACCGGCGGCAGCACCGTGGTGTCGTCGATACGCGGCAGCACCTGGGTCGCGCCGCCGTCGGCGGTTCCGGCCCGCCTCACCGCTTGCAGGAGCTCGCCGGCCAGCTGGTCGTCGGGCTCGGTGCGGCCGGACCACACGACCGGCGCGAGCTTGCGGCGGCCGGGGGCTCCAGGGGCGCCCGCGTGATGCGGGGCCGCGATGCGGCTGGTGTCGCCGAGGCCGAGGGAACGGGCCGAGGTCCGTCCCAGCTGCACGCGGAAACTCGCATGGGTGACGATGACCTGGGCGGGATCGCTCGGCACCCGTGTCATCGTCATGACCGACTCGTCGAATCCGGGCGTCCCTCCCCCCGTGGAGGGGTGGGGTGTTCTGGTGTCCACACTCATCTAACCGAGTGACGGACGTTTAGGACACTGCCTGACATGGGCCTCGATGTCCGAGACGCGTCAATCGAGCCGAGCCCGTATGATGCGCTCCCGCAGGTCCTGACGGCCGGCTCGCACCGGCCGCCGAGCAGCTCAGGCCCGGCGCCGGGCCGCCTCGTAGAGCACGACGCCCGCCGCCACGCCGGCGTTCAGCGACTCGGCGGCGCCGCCCGGCATCGGGATGCGGACCAGCAGGTCGCAGGTCTCGCCGACCAGCCGGGACAGGCCCTTGCCCTCGCTGCCCGCGACGATGACGACGGGGCCGGTGAGCGCTTCGAGGTCGTACAGCTCGACGTCGCCGTCCGCGGCCAGGCCGATGACGGTCAGGCCCGCCTTGCGGTAGGCCTCCAGGGTGCGGGTCAGGTTGGTGGCGCGGGCCACCGGGACGCGGGCGGCGGTGCCTGCCGAGGTCTTCCAGGCGCCCGCGGTCATACCGGCGGCACGCCGCTCGGGCACCACGACACCGTGGCCGCCGAAGGCCGCGACCGAGCGGACGACGGCGCCGAGGTTGCGCGGGTCGGTGACACCGTCGAGGGCCACGATCAGCGCGTCGTCGCCCTGGTCGGACGCCTCGGCGAGCAGGTCCTCGGGGTGGGCATACTCGTACGGCGGGATCTGCAGCACCAGGCCCTGGTGGTTCAGGCCCGCGGTGATGCGGTCCAGCTCGGGCCTGGGCGCTTCGAGCAGCGGCACCCCGCGGTCGGTGGCCAGCCGCAGCGCCTCGCGGACCCGGTCGTCGTTTTCGATGAACTGCTGGACGTAGACGGCCGTCGCCGGGATGTCGGCGCGCAGCGCCTCGACCACCGGGTTGCGGCCGACGACCATCTCCGACGTCGACTTGGCGCCGCGCCCGGACGGGCGGCGGGACTGGCCCGACACCCGCCGGGCCTGCGCGGCGGCGACGCGGTTCTTCTTGTGGCCCTTGCGCGCCTCGGCCGGCGGCGTCGGGCCCTTGCCCTCAAGGCCCTTGCGGCGCTGCCCGCCGCTGCCGACCGTGGCGCCCTTCTTGTTGGACGTACGGCGGTTCCTGCGCTGGCTGTTGCCGGCCATGGGGCACTCTCACTTCTTGTCTGCGTCTCGACGTTGCTACGTCTCCACGTCGTCGCGTCGCCGCGTCGAATGTCGTTGTACGTGGGGCGGCGGCGGGGCGGTCAGCCCCGCAGTGTCCACCGCGAACCGGTCGGCGTGTCCTCGATCTCCAGGCCCGCCTGGACGAGCTGGTCGCGGATCGCGTCCGCCGTCCCGTAGTCCTTGCGGGACCGCGCCGACTGCCGCTGCTCGAGCACCAGCTGCACCAGGGAGTCCACGACGCCGTGCAGGTCGTCCCCGCGGTCGGCGCCCGTCCAGTGCGGGTCCAGCGGGTCGAGGCCCAGCACTCCGAGCATCGCACGGACCTCGGCCAGCCGCGCTACCGCCGTCTCCTTGTCGTCGGCGGTGAGCGCGCTGTTGCCCTGCCGGACGGTGGTGTGCACGACGGCCAGCGCCTGCGGGACGCCCAAGTCGTCGTCCATCGCCTCGGCGAAGGCCGGCGGCACCTCTGCCGCGGCTTCCACATGCCCGGCCTTCTCCACGACCCGCTGCACGAAACCCTCGATCCGGGCGAAGCCGGACTCGGCCTCGCGCAGGGCCTCCTCGCTGTACTCGATCATCGACCGGTAGTGCGGGGTGCCCAGGTAGTAGCGCAGCACGATCGGGCGCCAGCGCTGCACCATCTCGGAGACCAGCACGGAATTGCCGAGCGACTTGCTCATCTTCTCGCCGCTCATGGTGACCCACGCGTTGTGCACCCAGTAGTTGGCGAAGTCGTCGCCGTACGCCTTGGACTGGGCGATCTCGTTCTCGTGGTGCGGGAAGATCAGGTCCATGCCGCCGCCGTGGATGTCGAAGGCGCCGCCGAGGTATTTGTGCGCCATCGCCGAGCACTCCAGGTGCCAGCCGGGCCGCCCGCGGCCCCACGGCGTCTCCCAGGACGGCTCGCCCGGCTTGACGGCCTTCCACATGGCGAAGTCGCGGCGGTCGCGCTTGCCGGTGTCGACCTCGCCCTCGGCCGCCCGCAGATTGTCCAGCTCCTGGTTGGACAGCTCCAGGTAGCCGGGGAAGGAGCGCACGTCGAAGTAGACGTTGCCCTCGGCGACATAGGCGTGGCCGGACTCGATGAGGCCGCGCATCATCTCGATCATCTCCGGCACATGGCCGGTGGCCCGCGGCTCGTACGTGGGCGGCATGCAGCCCAGCACGTCGTAGCCGCTGCTGAAGGCCCGCTCGTTCTCGTACCCGATGGACCACCAGGGGCGCCCCTGGTCGGCGGCCTTGCGCAGGATCTTGTCGTCGATGTCGGTCACATTGCGGATGAAGGTCACGTCGTAGCCGCGGTGCCGGAACCACCGCTGCATGATGTCGAAGTTCAGCCCCGACCTGATGTGCCCGATGTGCGGTGCCGCCTGCACGGTGGCGCCACACAGGTAGATCGAGACACAGCCCGGCGTGAGCGGGACGAAGTCACGTACCTGGCGCGCGTCGGTGTCGTACAGGCGAATAGTCACGCCATCCAGGGTAGTGGGCGTCAGCCCGTGCCCAGTCCGCTGTGACACGGCGGAACCGGACATCCGCAATTTCGGCGGCGCCGCACTTGCGGAACAGTGGCCGCCGCGCCCTTGCGGCGGCCCTTCCCTGGGTCAGCGGAGCGGTGCGACCAGTGCCGTGGCGATCGCCGCGAGACCGTCGCCGCGGCCGGTGAGTCCGAGGCCGTCGGTCGTGGTGCCGGAGACGGAGACCGGCGCGCCCACGGCGGCGGCGAGAGCGGCCTGCGCCTCGGCCCGGCGCGAGCCGATCTTCGGCCGTACTCCGATGACCTGGATGGCCACATTGCCGATGCCGAAGCCGGCTGCCCGGACGATCCTGGCCGCCTCCGTGAGCAGGGCCACCCCGGAGGCGCCCGCCCACTCGGGGCGGTCGGTGCCGAAGTGCGCGCCGAGGTCGCCGAGCCCGGCCGCGGAGAACAGCGCGTCGCAGGCCGCGTGCGCGGCCACGTCGCCGTCGGAGTGGCCGGCGAGGCCGGCCGCCGCGCCCTCCCAGTGCAGGCCGGCGCACCACAGCTCGCGCCCGGCCTCGAAGGCGTGCACGTCGGTGCCCACGCCGACCAGCGGCAGGGCGCCCGCGGGGAAATCAGTGGCCATTGGCCCTCCTCCTGGCGAGTACGGCCTCGGCGAGGACGAGGTCCAGCGGCCTGGTGACCTTGAAGGCCTCCTCGTGTCCCGGCACGACCAGGACGGGGACGCCGAGCTGCTCGACCATGCCGGCGTCGTCCGTGACGTCCCCGGTGACCATGGCGTGGGCCTTGGCCAGTATCGCGCGGTCGAAGCCCTGCGGGGTCTGTACGGCCCGCAGCAGGGCCCGCTGCGGGGTCCCGGTGACCTCGCCGGTCTCGGGGTCGACGCTCTTGACGGTGTCGGCGAGCGGCAGCCCCGGTACGACGGCGGGGGCGCCGCCCCTGACCGCGTCCACGACGGCCTCGACCGTCTCGACGGGCACCAGCGGGCGGGCCGCGTCGTGGACGAGGACGACGTCGACGTCGTCGGGCAGCGCGGCAAGGCCGAGCCTTACGGAGTCCTGGCGGGCGTCACCGCCGGGCACCACCCTTATCTCGGTGGATTCGGGCAGCCCGTTCGCGTCGAGCAGCGCGCGGACCTCGGCGGCGCCTTCCGGCGGCGCGACGACCACGATGACGGTGACGGCCCTGGCACGGGCCATCGCGCGGACGGCGTGGACCAGGATCGGGACCCCGGCGAGGGTGCGCAGCGCCTTGGGCGCCCCGGGGCCGAGCCGGACACCACGTCCGGCGGCGGGAATGACGGCTGCGGTACGCAGGTTTGTGTCCTTGGATGAGATGGGTATCGCTTGGAGGTGCCCCCGGGCCGAACGGCCGGGCGGCGCCCCCGGGCGAAGTCAGGGGGTGGGATCACCGGGCGAGGCCCGGGGAGCCAGGGCACGGTATTCCGGAGGACCCCTTCCGTGAAGTCCTCCGGGAAGACCGTAGCGCCCGGCGCGAGCGTAGGCGTTGCGTATGGCGCGACGAGGCGTGTGCGTGACGAGCGGGCGTTCGGGACCGCGTACGCGGTGACGGTGTGTCGTGGCGGGTGTGCCGTGACGAGGGCGCACGGCACCGCGCGGCACAGCATGCCCGTCGCCCGCGCTCGCGGTCGTCGCATGCCTCAGCACCCGGCCGTCGTGCTGAGCCGGGTGCCGCGGCAAGGTCCCTCGGGGGTCGTCCGAGGGCTGCGTCTGCGTTAGTCAGTACGTCACGGCAGCGTGGGTGGGCGCTGGAGGGACGCGACACGAGAACGTCCGGAAAGGGACGGTCTTACGACGCGAGGACTTCGTCGAGCAGGGCCTCGGCCTTGTCCTCGTTGGTGTTCTCGGCCAGTGCGAGTTCGCTGACCAGGATCTGCCGTGCCTTGGCGAGCATGCGCTTCTCGCCGGCCGACAGGCCGCGCTCGCGCTCGCGGCGCCACAGGTCACGGACGACTTCCGCAACCTTGATGACATCGCCGGAAGCGAGCTTCTCCAGATTTGCCTTGTATCGGCGGGACCAGTTGGTCGGCTCTTCGGTGTACGGCGCGCGCAGCACCTCGAAGACCCGATCCAGACCCTCCTGACCGACCACGTCGCGTACGCCGACGAACTCCGCATTGTCCGCGGGTACGCGCACCGTCAAGTCGCCCTGAGCGACCTTGAGCACCAAGTAGGTCTTGTCCACGCCTTTGATCTGGCGAATTTCGATAGCCTCGATCAGCGCGGCCCCGTGATGGGGATAGACCACGGTGTCGCCAACCTTGAACGTCATGTGACAGGTACCCCTTCCGTGGCTATCCAGGGTAACACGGGAACGCCCTCATCTGAATGGCGTTTTCGCAGGTCAGGGCATATCTCGGGGCTTGACAAGCGCCCCTGGAACGTGCTGGAGGGTGCCACGGGCACGCGGTATCCGCAGGTCGGAGCGGGTATACGGCAAGGCGGAAACACACTCACCACACTCCGGGAAGCCACTGAACAGCGGTCGATACGTCCGTGTTTGTCACTCCCGCACGAGTGGATCTTCGCTACTCCGTTCGGGTTCCCGGCCGTCGAAGATCCAATTTTGCACGTTCATGGAAATCCCCCGAGCGCCCTCCCGTGTCGATCCGCCGGTAATCGCACCGTGGTAATGCCGGAATACATTGCGGGCATGTTGCCTGCGTGCCACCTGGGGCGGCGCCCGGCGCTCCCGGCCTGCTCAGCGGCGTACGGCCGGCAAAGCACCGGTCGAACGCCGGTCGAACAGCGCGCGTCCTGCCGGGCGGCCGGCGGGCCGGCGCAGGACCGGTCGGGTGAGGGCGCGTCACGGAGGGACCACCCGGTGTGTGGGCGCGCGAGCGGCTCGGTAATCTAAGGGCCGCTGGAAGATCGTCAGAATCTGCCCAAGGAGATGCCGCCGCCGTGGTCCGCAGCTTCCGACGCGGCGCCCTCGCCGCAGTCGTCGTCGCGCTCTCGCTCGCCCCGCTCGCCGCCTGTGCGGCCGGGAACGGCGCACAGACCCTGAAAGTCGAACCGGACAGCCAGTCGGCGACCGTCGGCGACATCCAGGTGCAGAACGCCTTCGTGCTCACCCAGCCCGGCGGCCCCGCCACCGTCTCCGCCCGCCTGTTCAACAACGGCTCGGCCGACCAGACGCTGCAGGCCGTCCAGGTCGCGGGCGCGCTGTCCGCGCAGCTGTCCGCCGCGGACGGCGGCGGCACGATCACCGTCCCCGCGCACGGCACCGTGCTGCTCGGCGGCCAGGGCAACCCGGCCGCGACCATCAACACCGGCGTCGAGGCGCTGCGTGACGGCGACGTGCAGAGCGCGGTCTTCAACTTCAGCTCCACCGGCGCGGTCAAGCTGCCGATCAACGTGACGCCCGCGTCCGGCTTTTTCGAGCCGTACGGCCCCAGCTCGCTGCCGTCCACCGCGGCACCCGCTCCGACGGACACCGCCACGGCGACGCCGGGCGACACCGCGACCCCGGGCGACACGGCGACGCCGACGGGCACCGCCACGCCGACGTCCTAAAGCGCCGCCCCGTACGCCGGGAAACGCCGGTAAGGGTCCGACGCCATGCGCCGGACCCTTACCCGTACGGCCCTTGCGGGTGCGGTCCCTTTCGGGTGCGGTCCCTTTCGGGTGCGGTTCACCCTCTTCGGGTTTACGGCTCGAACTTGTAGCCGAGGCCGCGGACCGTCACCAGGTAGCGCGGAGCCCCCGGGTCGGGCTCGATCTTGGCGCGCAGCCGCTTGACGTGGACGTCGAGGGTCTTGGTGTCACCGACGTAGTCGGCGCCCCACACCCGGTCGATCAGCTGCATGCGGGTCAGCACGCGGCCGGCGTTCCGCAGCAGCATCTCCAGGAGGTCGAACTCCTTGAGCGGCAGGTCCACCTTGCCGCCGCCGACCGTGACGACGTGCCGGTCCACGTCCATGCGGACCGGGCCTGCCTCCAGGGCGGCGGGGGAAATCTCCTCGGGCTCACCGCGGCGGCGCAGGACCGCGCGGATGCGGGCGACCAGCTCCCGCGAGGAGAAGGGCTTGGTCACATAGTCGTCCGCGCCTATCTCCAGGCCGACGACCTTGTCGATCTCGCTGTCCTTGGCGGTGACCATGATCACCGGGACATTGGACTTGAGCCGCAGTTGGCGGCAGACCTCGGTGCCGGGCAGCCCCGGCAGCATGAGGTCGAGCAATACCAGGTCGGCGCCGTTTCGTTCGAACTCGTCCAGCGCGTCGGGCCCGGTCGCGGAAATGGCGACCTCGAAGCCCTCCTTGCGGAGCATGTACGACAGCGCGTCGCTGAAGGACTCTTCGTCCTCGACGACGAGTACGCGTGTCACGGAAGGACCTCCGGGGCGGGGATGTGTTCGGGGAGAGTCTGAAAGAGCTGGTCGTCCGACGGCTCGTCGGCCGGTTCAGCGTCCGCTTCGGCATCCGGGTCGGTGCCGGGCGGAAGCGCGCGGTCGCGGGCGATCCCGGCCTCGGGAAGCCGCAGTGTGAAGGTGGAGCCCTGGCCTTCCGCGCTCCACACGGTGACCTCGCCGCCGTGGGTGGCGGCGACGTGCTTGACGATGGACAGGCCGAGCCCGGTGCCGCCGGTCGCCCGCGAGCGCGCCGGGTCGACCCGGTAGAAGCGCTCGAAGACCCGGTCGCGGTCCTTCTCGGAAATGCCGATGCCCTGGTCGGTGACGGATATCTCAATGAGATCGCCCCCGGTCGCGGCGATCCGGCGTCCTGCGATACCGACCCGTGTGCGGGCCGGGCTGTAGTTGACGGCGTTCTCGACGAGATTGCCGAGCGCTGCCGCGAGCTGGCCCCGGTTGCCCCATATGAACAGGTCAGGGGTGGTTCCGGTGGCCATGGTGATCTGCTTGGTGTTGGCCTGGTGACGGCAGCGGTCGACGGCTTCGGCGACCAGGTCGTCCACCGCCACCGGCTCCGCGTCGTCCAGCAGGTCGTCGTCCTGCACTCGGGACAGGTCGATGATCTCCTGCACCAGGCTGGTCAGCCGGGTGGCCTCGATCTGCATCCGGCCGGCGAAGCGGAGGACCGCCTCGGGGTCGTCCGAGGCGTCCATGACGGCCTCGGACAGCAGCGAGAGGGCGCCGACCGGCGTTTTCAGCTCATGGCTGACATTGGCCACGAAGTCCCGCCGTACCGCCTCGATCCGCCGAGCCTCGGTGAGGTCCTCGACCAGCAGCAGCACCAGCCGGGAGCCCAGCGGTGCCACCCGGGCGGAGACCGCGAGGCCTTCGCCGCGACCCGCGCCGCGGCGCGGGAGATCGAGTTCCACCTGGCGTATCTCGCCGTCCCGCCGGGTTTCGCGGGCCATCTGCAACATCTGGTCGACGGCCAGCCGGCCGCCGCGTACCAGTCCCAGGGCATATGCCGCCGAGCTGGCCTTGACCACGGTGTCGCCCTCGTCCAGGACGACCGCCGACGAGCGCAGTACGGACAGCACGGTGTCCACTCCCGGCGGGAGCACGGCGTCCGTGTGCAGCGCGGTACGGGTCGGGCGGGCTTGCTCCCGCTCGCTCCAGCGGAACGCGAGCACGGCGATCACGCCGGTCAGGAGACCGGCTATCGCACTGGCTGCGGCGACTGCCGCGTTCACGTCCATGGCCCCAGGGTAGGTGGCCTGCACAAGCGCTCGACAACCCTGAGAGCTACCTCTCGGATGTACGTTGCCAAGAGTTCACCTTCACGTAGGGGCTGATTTACTCAGGGTGCGCGACGGGTACGCCCGAGCCCACCAGCGTGGCAGCGTGGAGGACAAGCCTCGTACACGCCTCTGTACAGGTCTGAGTACAGCCTGAGTACATTCTGCACATATGGAAGGATCGCGATGCGGGACGCATACCATGAGGAGCTCGACTCCATCGGCGACGGGCTCGTCGAAATGGCCAGGCTGGTCGGCTCGGCGATAGGCCGCGCCACCACCGCGCTGCTCGACGCGGACCTCAATGTCGCGGAAAGCGTGATAGCCGCCGACGAGAAGGTCGACGACCTCCAGCGCGAGCTGGAGTCGCGGGCGATCAACCTGCTGGCCCGCCAGCAGCCGGTCGCCACCGACCTGCGCATCGTCGTCACCAGCCTGCGGATGAGCGCCGACCTGGAGCGGTCCGGCGACCTGGCCCGCCACGTCGCCAAGCTCGCCCGGCTGCGCTTCCCGGTCTCCGCCGTGCCCCACGACCTGCACAGCACCATCCTGGAGATGGGCCAGCTCGCC
Organism: Streptomyces sp. NBC_00433; assembly: GCA_036015235.1. NCBI lineage: Bacteria > Bacillati > Actinomycetota > Actinomycetes > Kitasatosporales > Streptomycetaceae > Streptomyces > Streptomyces sp. NBC_00433. Next base: position 4,210,730 of record CP107926.1, read on the forward strand.
CAGCGGCTGATGGCCAAGGCCGCCGAGGTGATCATCACCAAGGACGTCGACGACGCGCTGCAGCTCGAAGCGGACGACGACCGCATGGACGAACTGCACCGCGCCCTCTTCCAGCACCTGCTGGACGACCGCTGGAAGCACGGCATAGAGACCGCCGTCGACGTCACCCTGGTCGGCCGCTACTACGAGCGCTTCGCCGACCACGCCGTCTCGGTCGCCAAGCGCGTCGTCTACCTGGTGACCGGCGAGCACGTCGGCGCCATGACCCCGGCCCCGACCGAGGTGGAGGGCGCGTAGCCCGCACGGGGGGCGTGCGCGTGGTGCACCGGTGGGCGATATGCCCTTGTGCGCCCTTGATGCGCGGCTGTGCGTGGGAGTTCACTGGTGAGCAGCTAAGCCTGAGGAGGGCGCACTGATGCCGGAGACCCCCACGCCCAAGCCCGTACGCCTACGCGTTCCCGTAGGAGACCGTCCGACGCCCGATGCCGCGGCCGCGCTGCGGACCCCGCTCCCCCTGCTCGGCGCCTGCGGCTGCGGTTCCGGCTGCGGCTGCGGCTGCCAGTCCGGCGGGCCGTGCCAATGCGGGGGCTGCACGAGCTGAGCCCCGCTCCTTTCGTCGCGCTTCCGCTGCGTTTTCTTCGCGTTTTCGTCGCGCGCACACGTGCCCCCGGCCCGCGGACCGACCGCGGCCCGGGGGCACGTATGCAGCGAAGGTTACTTCGTGCCGGGAGCGCCGCCGGCGGCGGCACGGCCGCCGATCGCTTTGACGGCGCCGGGGCGCCGGCTAGTCGAGGACCGCGCCGGCCTGGGCGGCCAGGACGCGCCAGGTGCCGTCCGCGTGGACCCAGGTCCGCGTATAGAGGAGGCGGGCGGCGAAGGACTGCCCCGCTGCGACGCCCTGGAGGGTGACCAGCACGCGGGTGATCCCGGTCGTTCCGGCGACCGTCACCTGCAGGTCCTCCTGGTCGAAGACCTCCACGACCAGGCTCCGCGAACGGTGGGCCTCCAGGTCCTCCTCCTTGGTCACGGAATGGCCGTCAGGACCTGTGTAGACGACACGGTCGTCCAGCAGAAGGTCCAGCGCGTCGACATCGCCCGAGAGGACGGCGGCCTGCAACCGACGCTCGGCGTCGAGAAGATCCGCCTCAAGCCCTGCCTGATCGTTCGTCATCCCCCGATCCCCTCACGCGAACGGCGCATGGCGCAAGCCCTGTTGAGCGGACCCGGCCGCCTTTCGCGCGGGCCGTCGCGGCGGGCGGGCAGACCTTTCCCGTGCCCTCGAATAACCGAGTGACGACGGTTCGCAGTCGGCGCTACCGTGCGGCGGTGACGAGCGAGGGAACGGCCCTGGGTGCGGAGGCCGCACGCCGTCTCGTGCGGACGGGACGCTACGCGTTCGAGCCGGGCCTGACGGACGCCGAGTTCAGCCGCATCGAGCGCGAGTACGGCTTCGAGTTCGCGGACGACCACCGGGCGTTCCTGGCGGCGGGCCTCCCCGTCAACGTGGCCCCCGAGGCGGGGCAGACCTGGTCCAGGCCGTGGCCCGAATGGCGCGGCGGCGACCTGCACAGCCTGCGCCGACAGCTCGACTGGCCCGTCGAGGGCGTCCTGCTCGACGTCGAGCACAACGGATTCTGGTACGAGGGCTGGGGCGAGCGCCCGGCCGCCGGACCGGCGGCCCTGGACGCGGCGCGACACCACCTGGCGAAGGTCCCGGTGCTGGTGCCCGTGTACGCCCACCGCTACGTGCCCGCCGGCCGCGGCACCTTCGGTCACCCGGTGCTCTCGCTGTGGCAGACCGACATCATCTACTACGGCCTGGACCTGCCCGACTACATCCACCGGGAGTTCGACGCGGCACGCGGAGACGTGGACGAGACCTGGAACCCGGAGGCCTCGACCCCCTTCTGGCGCGACCTCCTCTGACGCGTCGACATGTCGACGCCCCTGCCCGGGTACCTCGGCTGGGTCGAAAAGTCCGAGGCAGCGGCGCGCCGCAAGTCCTAGAAGGGTGGGGGTGATCCCGCCAGACACCTACGGCGACGCCAGCGCAGTTGGCGGACGAGCGCCCCGACCAGCACATTGCGACGAAGGCCCCACCCATCTCAGGGACTGCCCGGTGATAGCCACCGAGCACTTGCGACAGCAGCAGTAACAGCGCGGGCATCCCTGGCGGCACGAAGTGCCTCCGCAGCCCCCAACGCGAATCTCCAAAGGCCCCGTATCCAAGCCGCCCATCCGCGATGCGGGATCGCAGGCAGAAGCAGGGGTTCGCTGTTTACCACACGACGATTCCACCGGCCTCGGCCTTGGCTCGCACCGCGGCTGCGACGATGTTGTTGAAGCGCTCGGTGACGTAGTCGAAGTCGTAACCGCCCTGCTGGGCAAGGCCGTCCAGGTGAGGGCGGAGTGCCGCGCACTCGGCGAGGAAGTCCTCGATGTCGCCGCGCTCGACGTAGAGGTCGCCGTCAGACAATCGCGGAAAGAATCGGGAGCCCAGGGAGCGAATCGCCTCGCCGCCCCACAAGCGGGCCCGGGTGCTCTCGAAGCCGGCCAAGGTCTCGCCGTACTCGGGGTCCTCCAAGAAGTCGCGGCCGCCGTCGGCGTCGTAGACGAATGTGTGCACGAGGAGACTCATGGGCCGATCCTCCAAGATCAGCCGCACCCATGTCGAACGCATTGCGACCCGGACGATTGCAGGCGTCGCTCGCCCGCTCCACCGTTCCGAAGCGCCGCGGCCCGGTCGATCAGCTCACGGCCCCGGACGGCCGCTGCCGAGCACCCTCGCACGGCCCAGAGACGGCCCAGAGTTGATCAGCAAAGGTTCACACCGAGGTGGCCAGCCTGAGCCTCAACCAACGACATGGTTGACCGCGCTGAACCGCCTTGCGTGGTGCGGAAGCGGTGCGGAACGTACGCACGCAGGTCGCACGTTTCACATCAGGTACGAGGAGCAGTCTGCAGCCGTCGGAGTTGGGGGCCTGGACACCTGGCCCGACCTGCAACCCCCTCCGAGAACCTGGGGAAGGTCGGCCGGATGAGACGGTTACCGTCCGAGACTGCCATTTTGCGAATGTCGAGACGGGCCCCGTGTGGGGGGCAGGCCCCTGCTCTCCTCCTACGGATGACAGGCGCCCGCGTTGCGGATTTGTGCTCCCAGGGCGGGTCGGTGTGGCGCCCCCACTGACTGCTGGCTCACCGGTCGGTGATCAGGGTCATCCAACGCGTAGTTGACGGTCGCCGAAGTCGGCTACCAGCCGGAGCTTGCCACCCAGTGCTTCGACGTAGGCAGCGATGGTTGCCAGCTCGGAATGCCCTAGCTCGCCTCGCTCGAACCGGGAGACGTTGGACTGAGTGGTACCCATTGCCTTCGCGACTTCGGTCTGGGTAAGGGCCTGCTCTTCGCGGATCTCGGCGAGGCGGTAGGCGCGGATCCGGGACTCCATCTCCTCGCGGATCTCTGTCCTGCGCTCGTCGCTGATCCGGGTACCGTTCGCCTCGTGGATGGCGGCGGCCTGAGCCTTGGTGTCCTTCCAGTCGGGCATGGTCAATCCTCTCAAGTGGTCTACGATTTTTTACCCGGGCGTCGTTCATCAAGATCGTGAAGATGTCTGTCGTAGCGGTCGTCCGCGATCAGGATGTTGCGGTCATACCAGCTGTTCCAAGACCCATTCTTGTCCCCGGCGACGAGAAGTAGAGCTTGCCGCTCGGGATCGAACGCGAAGAGTAGTCGGATCTCGGTGGCGCCGACCGAGCCGGGACGTAACTCCTTCATGTTGTGGTGCCTGGACCGGTTGACCCTGTCAGCGAGCGGCCGGCCGAGTGTTGGGCCCGACTCCGCCAGAAGATCGATAGCTTCTCCGACGAGGTGGGCCGACTCCGGGTCCTTCTCCGCAAGATCGAGATACCGTCGTGGACTTCTTGGTGCAGGATGACTTCCCAGCTCACAGAGCCAGTATGCGCTAGGCGAGCTATATCCTGCAAGTAATATCGAGTTGATCTTGTCGGGCAGGGTTTCGTGCTACGAGGCTCGCCCCTCGGTGATGGCACAGGTTGGGTCCGCTCCTCGCCCCGCGGGGATGGACCCATGTTGGCCGGAACGGCCCGCCAGCTGCCCTGCTGCTCCTCGCACCCGCGGGAATCGGGCCGACACCTGCTCCTTCGCAACGGTGGGCGATACCTGCTCGACAGCAGTTTCGATGGCATCTTGCGTGTTAATGGCGCGCCAAGCTCGAATCGGTCCAGAGAAAGAAAAGCCCCAGGTGTTCGACCTGGGCTCTGCAATGGAGCGGATGACGGGAATCGAACCCGCGCTCTGAGCTTGGGAATCATGGGGTTCGGGCGCCCAGAAACGCATGCTGATCAGGACGTACTGTGGCTCCGCGGGGGCGTGGAGGGTATGGCGGGTGACCGCGTCTATCCTTGGTTCACCGCTCCATCGGGCACGGTGCGAGAGGTCAACGTGAGCACAGCGCTGAGTGCCGGCGCGAGACCGAGCCTCGCAGGCCCTTCCTGGCTAAGGGCTGTCCCGCATGACAGAGAGCCCCGGTCTCGGCGCGAGGCTGGCCTGGTTGTTGGAGCATAGAAGGGTCGGTGCGGAAGAACTGGCCGACCGCGCCGGAGCGAACGTGGACCAGGTCCGAACGGTACTCATGGGGGAGACCCCGGGTGACGAGATGCTGAGGCAACTGGCGGCGCCGTTGGGGCTCCATGCGGTTGATCTGTTCATTCTCGCGGATAGCGCAGTTCCGGAGGACTCGGCGCCGTTGGACAGCGCGGCCGGGCAATGGGTGCGGCACATCGGCTCCCACGTCCGGTGTGATCGGGTCCGGCCGGAAAGAGCTGACGCCCCGCTTGGCGGTGGACTTCGCGGCTCTGCTGGGTATCGACGCCCCTCGAACTGGCCGCCTTCACAGGCGTAGTGCTCCCTGAGGTGCCGCGGACTCCGGCTCCGGAAGCCGTGGATGCCGCCGCGATGCGGTGGGAGGCACGACGCCTGTCCGCCGAACAGGCACGTGGCGTATCTGAACTGGCACGCTCCATGCGCGACTCCGGCAACGGGTACGTGATCAACCTGCCTGGATCCTGACCAGGCCCGCGACGCGGAAGCTCGCGCACGGTCCGCCGCCTCAGGCTTCGGCGCCTTCTCCGGAACCGACTACTACCGAGCTGGCCCCCGCACCGCCCGCCCCCGCCCTCGGCGTCGTCGCCGGGCCAGTCGCCGCCGTCGTCACGGTCGGCATCGTCCTGACCGCGCTCCTGGTCGCCGTCACCGTCACGGCCGTTTCGGTCACCGTCGTCGCCGTGGTTCTGCGTTGGCTCCTCGCGCCCCTGCGTCAGCGCTGTGACCGCTTCCACCGATCTACCTGGGCCGCGAGATCGCCAAGCGGACCGGGCTCAGCCAACGGGCCTTCCGGCAGCGCGCCCGCGGCCCGTTCGCCAAGGTGGCCGAGTACCAGCGGCGCGGGGCCGTCCACTTCCACGCCGTCATCCGCCTCGACGGCCGGGCAAGAACGTCAAGGCCCTGGCCGAGTACCTGGGCCACTCCGACGCCGGCCTGACGCTGAGGGTGTACGCCCACCTCATGCCGAGCAGCCGCGAGCGCACCCGAAAAGGCGTATACGCTCCCGCTCGCTGAGGTAGGGAGCGGGATGTCCGACGAAGAGTCCACCGAGTACTACACGCTGCTCTGCGACGACCCGTCCCACGAGGTGGTGCTCGTCGAATGCGGGCCCCGCGAGATGGATGCGATCCGAGCAGCGCGCAAGGTGACCGGGCTGAGCTTGTGGCACAGCCGGGTTCTGGCGCGCCGAGCTCCCGTCATTCTTCTTGGGGGTCTATCTGCGTACAGGGCCCAGTCCGCTGCCGCTCTGCTCCGAAGTGCCGGCGACAGAGCGGAGTGGAGACAGGAACCAGAGCCCGGGGAGAGCACCGTCCCATTGCCTTGACGGCCCACAGCCGGCCCCGAACACCAGGACGCCCCCTACCCGCGGGAGAAGCCGCAGGTCGGGGGCGCTTCGGCGGAGAAGTGCTACTTCTTGCCCTGGTTCTTGACCGCCTCGATCGCCGCCGCCGCCGCCTCGGGGTCGAGGTATTGACCGCCCGGGGTGAGGGGGCGGAAGGCGGGGTCGAGGTCGTAGACGAGGGGGATGCCGGTGGGGATGTTGAGGGAGGCGATGGCCTCGTCGGAGATGTTGTCGAGGTGCTTGACCAGGGCGCGCAGGGAGTTGCCGTGGGCGGCGACGAGGACGGTGCGGCCGGTCAGGAGGTCGGGGACGATGCCGTCGTACCAGTAGGGCAGCATCCGGACGACGACGTCCTTGAGGCACTCGGTGCGGGGGCGCAGCTCCGGGGGGATCGTCGCGTAGCGCGGGTCGTCGCTCTGGGAGTATTCGGCGCCGTCCTCAAGGGGCGGCGGCGGGGTGTCGTAGGAGCGGCGCCAGAGCATGAACTGCTCCTCGCCGAACTCGGCGAGGGTCTGCGCCTTGTCCTTGCCCTGGAGGGCGCCGTAGTGGCGCTCGTTGAGGCGCCAGGTGCGGTGGACCGGGATCCAGTGGCGGTCGGCGGCCTCGAGTGCGAGCTGCGCGGTGCGGATCGCGCGCTTCTGCAGTGAGGTGTGGACCACGTCGGGGAGCAGTCCGGCATCCTTGAGCAGCTCGCCGCCGCGGACCGCCTCCTTCTCGCCCTTGTCGTTGAGGTTCACGTCCACCCAGCCGGTGAACAGGTTCTTCGCGTTCCACTCGCTCTCGCCGTGGCGGAGCAGGATCAGCTTGTACGCAGCAGCAGCCATGTGTCCGAGCCTAATCGAAATGCCGTGGCACCTCACGACCGCCCTCGGTAATATGCGCTGAGCATCAGCGCCTGTTACATAACCTGGGAGAGCACGTGGCGGCCATCAGCCGAGCGGTACGCGAGACGACCGGCGGCCTGCCCCGGCAGTTCTGGTGGCTGTGGACAAGCACCCTGGTCAACCGGCTGGGCGGCTTCGTCGTCACCTTCCTGGCGCTCTACCTCACCGTCCAGCGCGGCTACTCCGCCGCCTACGCGGGCCTGGTCGCCGCCCTCTTCGGGCTCGGCGGGGCCGCGGGCGCGGTGCTCGGCGGGGTGCTGGCCGACCGGGTCGGCCGGCGGGGGACGCTGCTGGCCGCGCAGCTCGGCGCGGCGGTGACCACCGCCGTACTCGGCTTCGTCACCGGGCCCGTCGCGATCGCCGCCGTCGCCACCCTGGTCGGCCTGACGGGCAACGCCTCGCGGCCCGCGCTGTCCGCGATGATCGCCGACCTGGTGCCGGCCGCCGACCGGGTGCGGGCCTTCTCCCTCAACTACTGGGCTGTCAACATCGGTTTCGGCGTCTCGGCGGCCGCCGCCGGCTTCATCGCGGCCGAGGGCTACATCTGGCTCTTCCTCGGGGACGCCTTCACCACCGCGCTGTGCGCGCTGCTGGTCTACGTCAAGGCGGCCGAGACGATGCCGGCCGCGCCCGCCGCCAAGGACGGGCCCAGGGTGAACGTCACCCTGGTCGACGTCATGCGCGACCGGCGCTTCATGGCCCTGGCCGGGCTGACCTTCCTGTTCGCCGCGGTGATGCAGCAGGCCAGCTCCACGCTCGCGGTCGACATGGGGCAGCACGGGCTCAGCGCCCGGCAGTTCGGCCTGGTCGCCGCCGTCAACGGGGTGGTGATCGTGGTGCTCCAGATGCCGGTCACCCGGGCCCTGCGCGGCCGCAGCAGCGCCGTGCTGCTCGCCGCCGGGTCGCTCGTGCTGGCCTGGGGCATCGGTCTGACGGTCTTCGCCACCTCGGTCGCCGTCTACGCGCTGACCGTCGTGATCTGGACGCTGGGCGAGATCGTGCACGCCCCCGCCTCGATGTCGGTGGTCGCCGACCTCGCCCCGGCGCACGCGCGCGGCCGCTACCAGGGGATGTTCACCCTCGCCTGGTCCGCCGCCGCCTTCGCGGGACCGCTGGCCGGCGGCCTGACCCTCCAATACCTCGGGCGCAACACCGTCTGGCTCGGCTGCGCCGTCCTCGGCACGGTGGCCGGCGCCGGCTACTACCTGCTGCTGCGGCCGCGCACCGCCCCGCTCCAGCCGGCCGTCACGCTGGACGCCGGGCACGACCTGCCGGTCGGCTAGGGCCTCTGCCCCTACGGCAGCAGCCTGCGCCGCGCCTCGCAGAGGTGGGACGCCGGGCCGGCCGGGGCAAAAGGTCCCGTCAGTCGTCCTCGCCGGTCAGATGGGTGAACGCGGCCAGATTCCGGGTGGATTCGCCGCGCGACATGCGCCAGGCGTACTCCCTGCGGATCGAGGACGCGAAGCCCAGCTCCAGCAGGACGTTGAAGGCCCCGTCGGAATTCTCCAGGACCGAGCCGAGCAGCCGGTCGACCTCGTCCGCGGTGACCGCGGCCAGCGGCAGGCGGCCGCTGAGGTAGACGTCGCCGAGGTGGTCGATGGCATAGGTGACGCCGTAGAGGCGCAGGTTGCGCTCCAGCAGCCAGCGGTAGAAGGCCTCGTGGTTCTCGTCGGGGCGGCGCACGACGAAGGCGTTCACGGAGAGGGTGTGGCGGCCGACGATCAGCTGGCAGGTGGTGGACAGCTTGTTGGTGCCGGGCAGCTGGGTGACGTACGTGCCGGGGCGCGGCGACTCGCACGGCAGGTCCGACTCGCGCAGCACCTGCTCGACCACGCGGCCCGCGGCCGCCATGCCGGGGTCCGCGAGGCCGCCGTCCGGGTCCGTGTCCTGGTTCGGGTCCCGGTTCGGGTTCGCCGCCCGCGCGGGGCCTGCGTGCTCAGCCATGCGCCGATCGTAGGTGACGGCGGTGCTCGAACTGCGCTGCCGCGTACACGTCGGCGGTGTCCGCCGCCGACGCGTCCCAGCCGAAGGCCCGCGCGTGCACGGCCGCCGCGTCGCCCAGCGTGGCGCCGAGCCCCGGGTGGTCCACGAAGCGCCGCAGCACCTGGGCGTAGTCGCGCGGGTCGTGCCCGGGGACGAGGAAGCCGGTGCGCCCGTCGCACACCGCGACCGGCAGCCCGCCGACCGCCGCCGCCACGACCGGCGTGCCGCAGGCCTGCGCCTCGATCGCTACCAGGCCGAAGGACTCGCTGTACGACGGCGTCACCAGCACGGTGGCCGCCCGATACCAGTCGGCCAGCCGCTCCTGGTCCACCGGCGGCTGGAACCTCACGACGTCGGAGATGCCGAGCCTGGCCGCCAGCTTGTGCAGCGCCTCCGGCTTGGCCAGGCCGGTGCCGCTCGGGCCGCCCACCACCGGCACGACCAGCCGGTCGCGCAGCGCCGGGTCGTCGTCCAGCAGGACGGCGACGGCCCGCAGCAGCACGTCGGGGGCCTTGAGCGGCTGGATCCGGCCGGCGAAGAGCGGGATCAGCGCGTCCTGCGGCAGGCCGAGCCGGGCGCGGGCGTCGGCGCGGCCCGCGCCGGGGCGGAAGCGCTGGAGGTTGACGCCCGGGTGGACGACGGCGACCTTGCCGGGGGCGGCGGCGTAGTGGCGTACCAGCTCGCCGGCCTCCTCGTCGGTGTTGGCGATCAGCCGGTCGGCGGCGGCGACCACCTGGGTCTCGCCGATGACGCGGGCGAGCGGCTCGGGGGCGTCGTTCTCGGCGAGGGAGGCGTTCTTGACCTTGGCCATGGTGTGCATGGCGTGCACCAGGGGCACGCCCCAGCGCTCGGCGGCCAGCCAGCCGACGTGGCCGGACAGCCAGTAGTGGGAATGGACCAGGTCGTAGTGCCCGGGGCGCTGCCCGGCCCAGGCCCGCATCAGCCCGTGGGTGAAGGCGCACAGCTGGGCCGGCAGCTCCTCCTTGGCCAGGCCCTCGTACGGCCCGGCGTCCACGTGCCGTACGAGCACGCCGGGCGCCAGCTCGACGCAGGGCTGCCGGGCGCCGGTGGTGGACCGGGTGAATATCTCGACCTCGATGTCGCGCTCGGCCAGCCGTTTGGCAAGCTCCACGATGTACACGTTCATGCCGCCGGCGTCGCCGGTGCCTGGCTGGTGCAGCGGCGAGGTGTGGACGCTCAGCATGGCGACCCTGCGCACCGGCCGCCCGCCCCGCCGGCGGTGCGGGCGATACGCGGCGGCCGCCGCACCGGCTGCGTCGCGCAGCCCGCCGAACCGCGACGTGTACTGGGTCACCTTCGTTCCTTCCGGCAGCCGGACCCCCGCGCTCAACCAGTGCGAACACCGGAGGATGGGCTTCCATTTCCGGCTTTGCCGAAGCGTGATGAAATCGCTTGACAGTGCGGCGCCCGGGGCCGCGCGCGGAAGCCGGGAACCGGGTCCGGTTACCCTCGCCATATGGGCGGTGAGCGGGCGGTCGGGGTCGTGACCAGGGGCACGACCAACCCGAACCGGCTGCGCCGGATGGACCGCTGGATCGCCGCCGCGCACGGCCGCCACCTGCTGCGGACCGACGACCCCCTCGCGGTCGACCTCGGCTACGGCGCCGCGCCCTGGACCGCGGTCGAGCTGCTCGCGCGGCTGCGCCGGGTCCGCGCCGACGCGGAGGTGGTCGGCGTCGAGATCGACCAGGACCGGGTGACCGCAGCCCTCCCCTATACCCGCGACGGGCTGCGCTTCGTACGCGGCGGCTTCGAGGTGCCGCTGCCGGGCGGGCGGCGGCCCGCACTGATCAGGGCGGCGAACGTGCTGCGGCAATACCCCGAGGACGAGGTCCCCGCGGTGTGGCGGCGGCTCACCGCCAGGCTCGCGCCCGACGGGCTGCTGGTCGAGGGGACCTGCGACGAGATCGGGCGGCGGCACGTATGGGTCGCACTCGGCCCGGAAGGCCCCCGTACGGTCACCTTCGCGACCCGGCTCGGCTCCCTGCACCGGCCCTCCGACCTGGCGGAACGGCTGCCGAAGGCGCTGATCCACCGCAATGTGCCGGGTGAAGGGGTGCACACCTTCCTCACCGCCTTCGACCGGGCGTGGGCCGCGGCGGCGCCGCTGTCGGCGCTGGGGGCGCGGCAGCGCTGGATCGCGGCGGTACGCGCGCTGGGGGCGGACGGCTGGCCGGTGGTGGACGGTCCCGCGCGGTGGCGGCAGGGGGAGGTCACGGTGGCGTGGGAGGCGCTGGCGCCGCGCTGAGTCCCGGCCCGCTTCCGGATCGCGCGGGCGACGGCTCCTGCCGGCTTGATCGGACGCCGGCTCCCGGCCCGCTTTCGGCTCGCCCGGACGCCGGCTCCCGGCTCGTCCGGACGCCGGCTCCGACCCCGCGCCCGGTTCCGCAAAAGGGTAGGAAACCCCGCACGGTTGCAGTGCGGGAGCGTGATGTGCGTCATGTGCGGATCACCACATCGAGGGCGAAATCCCGCCCTGGCCACCGCATATGACTCTGACGGTTTCAATGCGGCCCTCCCGTCACATCGGGTCCAGCCACTAGGGTCTGCTCAGACCAGGGGTGGCACAGCAAGGCAAAGGAACGACCTCGAAACGTTCAGGGGACCGGAAAGGAGTCGCTTGATGTCCGCTGCCAAGCGCGGCACCGAACGGCCCTCGGCCACCGATCCCGGTGCGGAGGGTTCCGCTGCCCCCGCAGCGCCCGAGACCGCGGGCGCCCCGGCGCTGAGCCTCCCGCGCCAGCGCCAGGACACCGCCGACGGACCGCCCGCCCTCACCCTGCTGGTCGTCGGCGACGACCCGACGGGCGCCTTCACCGCCCCCTGGTTCCAGGACGGCGGCGGCCCCCGTATCCGCATCCTGCGGGCCGGCAATCTCACCGCCGCCGGGCGGCTGCTCACCGACGACGTGCACTGCATCCTGTTGGACCTGCCCGACGTCCTCGAAGGCGTACGGCATGTGCTGCGGGTCGCCCCCTACACCGCGGTGCTGGTGCTGACCGACGGCGCCGACGACGGCAGCGCGGCCGAGGCCGTACGCGTCGGCGCCCAGGACCACCTGGCCCGCGGCGAGGTCGACGCCGCCGCCGTCACCCGGGCGGTGCGCTACGCCGTCGAGCGCAAGCGCGCCGACCTCGCGCTGCGCAAACTCACCGAGACCCGCCTGCTCGCCCAGGAGAACCGCCGGCTCGAACGCGGCCTGCTCCCCACCCCGCTGCTGGAAGGCGCGGGCCTGCGGTTCGCCGCCCACTACCGCCCCGGCCGCAGCCGCGCCCTGCTCGGCGGCGACTTCTACGACACCGTCCGCACCTCCGACGGCGTCGTGCACGCCATGATCGGCGACGTCTGCGGCCACGGCCCGGACGCGGCCGCCCTCGGCGTGGAGCTGCGGATCGCCTGGCGGGCGCTGACCTTCGCCGGGCTCGGCGGCGACGCGCTGCTGCGTACGCTCCAGCAGGTGCTGGTGAACGAGCGGGCCGACGACGAGATCTTCGCGACGCTCTGCGCGCTGGACATCGCGCCCGACGGCCACAGCGCCGCCCTCTACCTGGCCGGCCACCCCGCACCCCTGCTGGCGCGGCCCGGCCGGGTGCCGCAGCTGCTGCCGCACGAGGACGGCGGCCCGGCGCTCGGCCTGCTGCCCGACACGCTCGCCGAATGGCAGCGGGTGCCGGTCGCGCTCGACGGCGAGTGGCGGCTGATGCTCTACACGGACGGCCTGATCGAGGGCCGGATCGGCGTGGGCACGCGGCGCCTCGAACAGGACGGCATGGTCCGGCTGGTCTCCCGGCTGCTGGCCGCGGGCCTGCACGGCGACGCGCTGCTGGACGCCGCCGTCACCGAGGTGCGCGAGCTGAACGGCGGCGAGCTGACCGACGACGTGGCCGTCGTGCTGCTGGAGCGGACCGACCTCCAGCCGTAGCCCTCAGGCCCTGCCCGACACCCGTCTTACCGGCGGCCGTTGTACGGGCCGTAGGGCCCGTCGCTGCTGCTGCCGCTGCGGCCGCGCCCGCGCAGCCTGCGCGCCGCGCCGCCGCCGCGGCCGCCGCTGACCTCGCGGACCGCGGGCCGTACGTCCACCATGTAGACGATCACGGCGACCAGGCCGATCAGCGGCAGGAACGACAGGATCGGGAACAGCTTCATGATCACGGCGGAGATGCCGAGGATGATCAGCCAGAAGCTCTTCTTGTTCTTGCTCGCCGCGCGATACGCGTCCTCGCGGTGCACCGCCGCGTCGACGAACGCGAAGACCGCGAAGAGGAAGAGCGCCCAGGAGATCAGGGCGACCACTCCGAAGAACTGTGTGACCAGCACGCCGTCCACCCGCCTTTGTCGTCCGCTTTGCCGTCCGCCGGATGTCCGCTGACGTCCGCTGCCACCGTACCGGTCGTACGCGTACAACGGGCCGGGCGCGCGATGCGTGCCCGGCCCCGATGTGTCGTACGACTACTCGGCCGGCTTGTCGGCCTTCTTCGCGGCGGGCTTGCGGGCCGGCGCCTTGCGGGCGGCGGCGGACTTGTCCCCACCCGCGCCGATCTCGCCGGGCTTGGCGCCGCTCTGCGCGCCGTCCTCGCCGCGCCAGCTCGCGAAGGCGCCCTTGCCCCGCACGGCCAGCTCGTCGTAGGTCTCGCGGGCCTTCACCGCGTAGCCGGTGGCCCGGCCGACGCTCTGCAGAGCCAGGTCCTGCACGGACTCGCCCAGCTTCTTGAGGTCGGGCATCTCCTTGAAGGCCTTCAGGTCGATGTCGCGGTAGGTCTCGGTCAGCTTCGCCTGCGCGTCCTTGGCGCCCGCGGTGACCCTGCCCTGCACGACCTTGGGGTCGGTCGTCCTGATCCGCTCGAAGTGCTCGGGCGCCTGCTCCCTGAGCTTCCCGAACAGCGCCGGGACCTCGCGCAGCTTCTCGGCGGCCAGGTCCGCGGTCCCGGCGACCGCGTACAGCGGGGTCGGGTTGCGCAGGCTCTTCACGATGTCGTCGGTGATCGTCATTTTCCGGTTTCCTCCCGTAGGGCGGCGGACGCCTCCGGGACGCCCGCCTCCGTTGCTTCTTCCTCTGCCACGTCCTCAGCCGCCCGCGACTCCCCCGCGGCGGCGTTCTCCTTGCGGAACGACTCGTAGATCTGGATCAGCACCTGCTTCTGCCGCTCGTTGATCGACGGGTCCGTCAAAATCGCCGCCGGCACCTCCAGCTCGTCCCGCTCGCGCGCGTCGAGCATCCCCGCCTGCACGTACAACGTCTCCGCGGAGATCCGCAGCGCCTTCGCGAGCTGCTGCAGAATCTCGGCACTAGGCTTCCGCAGCCCGCGCTCGATCTGGCTCAGATACGGATTCGACACACCGGCCGCCTCCGCCAGTTGCCGCAGACTCAGCTGCGCGCTCCGCCGCTGCTCGCGCAGATATTCGCCGACGTTGCCGACTTTCAGTGACGCCATAGGTACGAGCGTGCACCACCGCGCTAACTTTTGCAAGCACCGCGCTTGCTCGTGGCAAACTCCGGCGAGTCCGCGGCGGGAGTGGGGATGGTGCGGGCGGCGCGGCGGTGGGCGCTGGTGGTCCCGGTCCCGGACGAGGACGGCCAGGGCGAGGCAGGAGGAGGCGAGGAACCACTCGCCCCGGGGTCCTCGGGACCCCGGGGCACGGCGCGCTCCCGCTGTCCTGCACCGCGGCCGCCGGGCACGCCGCGGGCCTGAGCCCAGGCCTCGCGGGCCCGATCGCCGCCTGGTCGCTCACCGGCACGCTCCTCACCGCCGGGGGCCGGGTCTCCGGCGGGCGACGAGCCCTCGACGCCGGCCGTGGTGCTTACGGCGACGGCTACGGCTTCCGGTCCGACTCGCCGATCAGGCGGGCGTAGTTGGCCATCGACCGCTGGTAGCGCGGCAGATGCGGGGCCAGCGCCCCCACCGCGAGCGACACGGCCTCCCGGGCGCGGCCGAGGTCGGTGAGGGCGAGGGCCAGCACGGCGACCACGGCGTCGTCCAAGTGGTCGTGGCCCCGGTCCCGTTCGGCGGTCAGCAGGGCCACGCTCTCCTCGGGTCGGCCGAGGTTGCGCAGCGAACTGGCCATCTGGACGACCGCGCGGCGCCGGCGCTCGCCGGGCAGGCCCGCGTCGAGAGCCGCGCGGTAGAGCGGGACCGCGCGGTCGGAATGGCCGGTGGAGTCCCAGGCGGCGGCCCGCTCGAAAAGGGCGGTGCCGTCGCCCTCCGGCAACTCGTCCGCCTGGGCGTCGATCGCCGCGCGGAAATCCTCCTCGGTGAAGTCGTCGACGGCCGCCCACAGAGCGACGTTGCGGCGCTCCCAGTCCGCCCCGGGGGCGGCCTCGGTCCTCGGTGCTGCGGTCATGGCGTCCACACTCCTGGCTGTGCTCGTCCGATGCCCGCCGGTCCTCCGGCGGCGCCCGCCATCCTGCGAGGGCGCCCGCGGACCGCACCACTGATTCGCTCCTCGCCGAATCAGTACGTTGTACGGTGAAGCCGCCGCGCCCGTCCGCGCCACCGCCCCTGCCGCCCGCCGCCACGCCAGAACCGCCACCCCGCCCGACCCGGCCGCCCCCTCCCAGGAGGCCCCCCGCTGTGACCACCCTCCGCTTCGGGCCCGCCGACCTGCTGCGATGCCGCTTCGCCTACTCCCCGGCCTTCGAGACGCTCGCCGCCGTACGCGTCGCGACCGGCCCGCAGCCGCCCGGCCACCACCGGCGCTGGCTCGCCGACGTGGGCGAGGCCCTACGCGGGCTCGACCTGCGGCCGCTCACCCTGCTCCAGCCCCGCCGCGGCTACACCCCCGACTTCCTGTCACCACCGCCCGACCGGCCGGTCGACGCCTTCCCCGACGACCTCGCACGCATCGCCGCGACCCCGCCCGCGCAGGCGCGCACCGAGATCGCCCGCGCCCTCGCGGAGACCCCGGGCGCCGCCCGCACCGCCACCGGCAGGATGCTGCTCGACGGCGATCCCGCGGACGCCGTACGGCTGCTCGCCGACCTGGTCGCCGCCGCGTGGGAAGCGCTGGTCGAGCCGTACTGGGCGCGGACCAGGGCGCTGCTCGAAGCGGACATCGCCTTCCAGGCGCGGCGGTCGGCCGACGGCGGCCTCGACCGGCTCTTCGCCGAACTGCACCCGTCGGTGCGCTGGCACGACGGGGTCCTCACCCGGGAGCACGGAGGCGCGGACCACCGCGACCTGTCCGGGGAGGGGCTGGTGCTCATGCCGAGCGCCTTCAAGTGGGACCAGGTGGTGATCGTGCTCGACCCGCCCTGGCAGCCGACGCTGATCTATCCCGCGCGGGGCATCGGCAATCTGTGGCAGGCGGGCGCGGGCGGTGACGCCGGGACGCCGGCGCTGGCCCGGCTCATCGGGCGCACCCGGGCCCGGCTGCTGACCGGGCTCACCGAACCCGCTGCCACCGGGTGGCTCGCCCACCGGTACGGGCTCGCGCCGGCGACGGTGTCGCAGCATCTGGGGGTGCTGCGGGACACGGGGCTCGTCGCGGCGAGCCGGCACGGCTACGAAGTGCGCTACCGGCGCACGGAGTTGGGGGATGTTCTGGCCCTCACCGGGGGGTGACGCCCGGGGGTGCCGCTTGCTGTGGCGGTGCGTCCTTCGCGGCGTCGTGGCTTGGCGCTCCGTTCTCCCCCAGAGCTTCGCCTGGGGGTACCCCCACGCGCCCCTGGGGGGTCGCCGCTTGGCGTGCGGTGCTCGGCTGCGGGCGCTGGGGCCCTAGGAGTACGCGTCTGTCAGGACTTCGGTGATCACATGGGCATGCTGGGCTGCCAACCGTGGCTTCACGGTGCGGAATTGGGCGAGGCTGATCAAGGCCTTCCAGAGGGCCCAGCCGCGGGCTCTCGTCCATGTGGACGGGGGCTGGGCGACCGTGTCGCGGAAAGCGGTGCGGCTGTCGGCGGAGAAGAGGGTCCAGGCGATGACGAGGTCGCAGGCGGGGTCGCCGGTGCCGGAGGTGCCGAAGTCGAGGACCGCGGACAGGCGGCCGTCGACGACCAGGAGGTTGCCGCCGGCCAGGTCGCCGTGGAACCAGACCGGGGGGCCGGGGAAGTCGGCGGCGAGGGCCGCCTCCCAGACCGCCGCGGCGCGACCCGTGTCGACCACGTCGCCGAGTGCGGCCAGGGCGGCGCGGGTCTCGGCGTCGTAGTAGCCGGGGGGCGTGCCGCGGTGGAAGCTGTGGGCGCCGGCTCCGGGGCCGCCCGTGGGGTCGACGGCCTGGAGGGCCAGGACGAAGCGGCCGACGTCGACCGCGAAAGCGCTGAGGTCGGCGATGCGGTCGGGCGTCAGCGCGGTCTGCCCGTCGAGCCAGCCGCGTATCGACCAGGGGTGGGGGTAGCCCTCGCCCGGCCTGCCCAGGCCCAGCACCGGCGGCACGGGGACCGGGAGGTGCGGGGCGAGCCGCGGCAGCCAGGTGTTCTCCTTCTCGACCGCGGGCACGTAGCCGGCCGCGGTGGGCAGCCGTACGGTCATGTCGTCGCCCAGCCGGTACGTGCGGTTGTCCCACCCGTCGACCGGGACCGGCCTCACCGGCAGGTCGCGCCACTGCGGGAACTGCGCCGCGATCAGCCGCCGTACCAGCCCCGCGTCGATGCCCGCACGGCCGTCCTCGCCTTCCGAACCGTCCATGGTCATCCGGGCATGATCGCCACGGCTCCCCGGCGTCCGCAACCGGTTTCCGCGCCCGCGCCTACAGCACCTCGATCCGTACGCCGCGCAGCCGCTCGGGGTCGGCGACGACGTCGATGCCGCTGATCACACCGCCGGAGAAGCTGAACACCAGCACCAGGCGGAGCCGCCCTGCCGGTGCCATGACCAGGCCCACCGAACCGTTGACCAGGGCGGGTTCCGTGAAGGCGACGCGGGCCGCGGCGGCCGACGAGCCGTGGGCCACCCGCAGGCGGCCGCGGACGTCGACGGGTCGCGGGGTGGGGCCGGCGGCGCGGTCGGCGTGCAGGACGACGTCCGGGTCGAGGACCGCGACCAGCGCGTCGATGTCACCGCGGCGGGAGGCGGCGAGGAAGGCCTCGACCAGGCCGCGCTGCCTGTCGCGCTCGTCGTCGTCCGGGACCGGGGCCGCGCCCCTGACCCGGCGCCGGGCGCGGCTGGCGAGCTGGCGGGCCGCCGCCGGGGTGCGCTCGGTCATCCGGCCGATCTCGTCGAAGGGCACCGCGAACATGTCGTGCAGCACGAAGGCGACCCGCTCGGCGGGAGCGAGGGTGTCGAGCACCACCAGCATCGCCAGGCCCACCGACTCGGTGAGCACCGCCTCCTGTTCGGGGTCGGCGCCGGCCTCCTCGACGGGCTCGGGCAGCGCGCTGTCGAGCGGGTACTCGCGGCGGGTGCCGCGGGTCCTGAGCATGTTCAGGCACAGCCGGGCCACCACGGTCGTCAGCCACGCGGGCAGGCTGTCGATCTCGTCGGCGCCGGTGCGGCTCAGCCGCAGCCAGGCCTCCTGCACCGCGTCGTCGGCCTCCGCGGCCGAGCCGAGCATCCGGTACGCCACCGACCGCAGACGGGGCCGCTGCTCCTCGAAACGCCCGGCCAGCGCCGCTTCGTCGTCCATCGGTCACGTTCCTCTTCCGCCGCGGGTCACCAAAATAACCCGCCCTCCACGAGCGAACGCACAGGAGAAACCACATGATCACCTCGACCGTCCTGGTCACCGGCGGCACCGGCACCCTGGGCCGCCACGTCGTACCGATGCTGCGCGACGCCGGCCGTACCGTACGGGTGCTCAGCAGGCACAGCCGCCCGCCGGCGGACGACGGCGTCGAACACGCCACCGGCGACCTGCTCGCGGACACCGGCGTCGAGCCCGCGGTCGCCGGAGTGCGCACGGTCCTGCACCTGGCGGGCAGCAACAAGGGCGACGACATCGCGACCCGCCACCTGGTGCGGGCCGCCGCCGGCGCCGGGGTGCGGCACCTGGTCCTCATATCGGTCATCGGCGCCGACACCGTGCCGCTCGGCTTCCTGCGCACCAAGCTCGCCGCCGAGCGGATCGTCGCCGACTCGGGAATACCGTGGACGGTGCTGCGGGCCGCCCAATTCCACGACCTCACCCTCACGATGGCCAAGGGCATGGCGAGACTCCCGGTCGTGCCCGTCCCCTCGGGCATGCGCCTCCAGCCGGTCGACGCCCGCGACGTCGCCGCCCGGCTCACCGAACTGGCCCTCGGCGAACCCGCCGGCCGCGTCCCCGACCTGGCGGGCCCCGCCGTCTACCCGATGGGCGACCTGGTGCGCGGCTACCTCGCCGCCCGGGCCAAGCGCCGCCCGCTGCTCCCCGTCCCCCTCCCCGGCAAGGCCGGCCGCGCCTACCGCGCCGGCGCCAACCTCACCCTGGAGGGCGCCGACACCGGCGCCAGGACCTGGGAGGACTTCCTGGCGGAACGCGTGGCCTGAGCAGGGCGCCCACCTGGGTGTCGAGCGCCTCGACGTCCACCGGCGCAGTCCCCACCGGGTCGCAGGCAAGCGCGCCGCAAGGTGCAGGCCGGTTACACGCCGCCCGGGGCGGGGACTCGGGGGCTCGCGCCCTCGGGGCGGGTGGGGGCGGCAGGGCGTGGGAGGAGGAGGGGGGTCGCCAGGAGGAGGGCGCCGGCCAGGGCGATGGCGACGCGCGGGGTCGTCACCGCCCCGAGCACCCCCCACAGAGCCGTCGCGCCGGCGATCCCCGCACTGGTGCTGACCGACCACGCGGAAAGCGTGCGAGCCACCCGCGAGGGCTCCGTTTGGGTGAGCCGGTACGTCGCGAGGACCGGGTTGAAGACGCCGATGCAGGTCACGAGGCCGAACTGGAGGGTGACGATCAGCAGGATGCCGGGCACGCCCGGCATGGCGAAGGCGAGGCCGAGGGGCCAGACGGCGCGGAGGATCCCGGAGGTGCGCAGGACCGCGGCGGGGCCGTGGCGGGCGACGAGGCGGCGGGCGAGGCGGGAGCCGAGGAGGCCGCCGACGCAGGGGGCCGCGAAGGCGAGGCCGTACTGCCAGGGGGCGAAGCCGAGGTGGCCGAGGAGGAGGACGGCGAGCAGCGGCTCGGCGGCCATGATCAGGCCGTTGACGGCGACGACGTTGAAGAAGAGGGGCCGCAGCACGGGGTGGGCGAGGATGTAGCGCCATCCGTCGAGGAGGTCGGCTGCCCGCAGCCGGGTGGCCGCGGGCTTGGCGGGGCGCGGCTCGGTGCCGCCGATGGCGCGGATGCCCAGCGCGGAGAGCAGGTAGCTGACGGCGTCGGCGGCGATCGTGGTGACGGGGCCGAGCAGGCCGATCGCGGCGCCGCCCAGCGGTGGGCCGACGACGGTCGCGGTCCAGGTCGTGGATTCGAACCTGCCGTTCGCGACGAGCAGGTCCGCCGGCGGCACGAGCGCCTTGAGGTGGGCGCCGCTGGCCGCTTTGAAGGCGATGTCGCAGGCGGCGACGACGATGGAGACGGCGAGGAGTTGGGCGAAGGTGAGGAGCCCGAGGGCGAAGGCGGCGGGGACGGTGGCCAGTGCGGCGCAGCGGGTGAGGTCCGTCGCCACCATGACCGGGCGTTTGCGGCGGAATTCCACCCAGGGGCCGAGCGGTACGGCGACGAGCGCCCCCACCGCCCGTCCCGCCGCGGCCAGTGCCGCGACCTGGGCGGGCCCGGAGTGCAGCACCAGGACCGCGATGATCGGGAAGGCGCCGAAGCCGAAGCCCGTGCCGTACGCGCTGACCGCGTAGGCCGCCCACAGCCATCCGAACGGCCGCCCCAGTGCCCGCCTGCCCGCCATACCCACCGCTTTTCTCGTCGACCGACCCCGGCATCCAACCGACTGGGACACGCGGGGAGCAAGCAACCGGCGGGCCGCCCGGCCACAACCGGCGGTTGTCCGCGGGCGCGGATACGCTGCCGGCGTGGATCTCGAAGCCGTGCGCACCTTCGTGGCCGCCGCGGACGCCGGGCGCTTCCAGGACGCGGCCGCCGAGCTGTCGGTGACCCAGCAGGCGGTTTCCAAGCGCATCGCCGCGCTGGAGAAGGCGCTGGGTGTGCGGCTGTTCACCCGTACCGCGCGGGGGGCGCGGCTCACCGTCGACGGGCAGGCCTTCCTGCCGCATGCCCGTGACCTGCTGCGGGCCGCGGCGCGGGCGGTCGGCTCGGTGCGGCCCGGACGGCGGGCGCTGCGGGTCGACGTGATCGGGCGGCGGCTGGCCCCGGCCGGTCTGCTGGGCGAATTCCGCCGGGCGCATCCGGAGGTGGAGCTGGACGTGGTGACCCTCTTCGACGCGGACGCGGCCGTCGACGCCATCCGGTCGGGCACGATCGACGCGTCCTTCCGGGCCGTCACCATGCCGGGCCGGCAGCTCCCGGACGACATCGGGGCGGTCCGGGCCTTCGACGAGCCCATCCAGCTCCTCACCGGACCTGGCCACCCGCTGGCCGGGGCCCGCGCGGTGACGCCCGCGCAGCTCGGCGGGCAGCGGATCTGGATGCCGGGGATCGTCGCGGGTACGGAGTGGGCCGCCTACTACGACGACCTGGCGGCCGCATTCGGGCTCACCATCGAGGTGACCGGGCCGGACTTCGGCACCGAGCCGGTGCTCGACACCATCGCCGGGTCAGGGTCGCTGGCGACCTTCGTGGGCGAGCAGACCCGCCTGGTGTGGCCGGCCGACCACGGCCTGCGGCGTATCGGCGTACGGGATCCGGCGCCGGTCTACCCGCATTCGCTGCTGTGGCACCGCGGCAATCCGCACCCGGCGCTGGCGGCCCTGCGCGACCATCTGCGCTCGGGGCGCCGCGACGTGTCGGCCGCCGGGAGCTGGACGCCGGCGTGGGCGTAGCAGGGGTGTGATCACACCGTCCGAATACCGCCAGCCGGGGAAGGGCGTGCGGGGCAGGGTGGGGGCATGACCACCCAGGACAGCACCACGATCGACCACACCCGTATCGAGCCGGGCATCCTCTACTTCGGCACGCCCGTCGTGCTGCTCTCGACCCTCAACGAGGACGGGGCGACGGCGAATCTCGCGCCGATGTCGTCGGCCTTCTGGCTCGGCTGGCGGTGCATGCTCGGGCTGGGCGCGCGGTCGCAGACGGCACGCAATCTGCTGCGGGACCGGGAGTGCGTGCTGAACCTGCCCGACGACGGGCTGGCCGCGGCGGTGGACCGGCTGGCGCTGACCACCGGGCGCGATCCGGTGCCGCCGGGGAAGGCGGAGCGCGGCTACCGCCACGAGGGCGACAAGTTCGGGCGGGCCGGGCTGACGGCGGTGGCGTCGCAGACCGTGCGGCCGCCGCGGGCGGCGGAGTGCCCGGTGGCGATGGAGGCCGTCGTGGAGGCCACGCACCCGCTGGCCGAGGACGACCCCGAGCAGCGCGGCGGCATCGTCGTCTTCGAGGTGCGCGTCCAGCGCGTGCTGGTGCACGACGCGATCCGGCTGCCGGGCAGCACCGACCGCATCGATCCGGACCGCTGGCGTCCGCTGATCATGAGCTTCCAGCAGCTGTACGGGCTCGGCCCGCGGGTGCGGGAGTCGGCGCTGGCGCGGATCCCCGAGCGGATGTACCGCGGGCCCGACATCGCGCGGTCCCGGGCGGCCGGGACGGGCCGGGGCGCCCTTGACACCTGGCAGTGACCCGCAGAGTCTGAGCAGGGCGCGCTCGCGGTCCCCGCGGGGGCGCACCGTCAACTCCCCTGCGCGAGAACGGAATCGGACCGGCACCACCCGCACTGTTGAGCAGACGAACAGACGAGCAGCTGACAGCCGCCCAGCCGAGGAGGAGCCGCCATGCGCGGGCCAGACGCGTATCCGACCGTGTCCGGTGTCGCGGCGGCGGCCCGCCTGCTCAGCGCGCGGCACCCGGACCTGTGCCGGATGCGGCTGGCCGGGGAGTCCAGGACCGGGCGGCCGCTGTGGCTGCTGTCGGTCGGGCACGGCAGGCGGCACGTGCTGGTGGTCGCCGGTCCGCACGCGGACGAGCAGGCGGGCGGCGGCACCGTGCTGTGGCTGGCCGAGCAGGCGGTCGCCGACCGCCGCCGGATGGCTGACGCCGACCTGACCTGGGACTTCCTGCTGTGCCTCGACCCGGACGGCACCGTGCTCAACGAGACGGGCCCGGCAGGGCCGCGGCCGCCCGCCGTCCACTTCCGGCACACCTACCGGCCCGCGGTCGGCGAACAGCCCGAGTGGGCGGGCTCCTTCCGCGACCCGGGCGACGAACTCCCGGAGACCTACGCGCTGCTGGCCGTCATAGACGAACTTCGGCCGATCCTGCAGTGCACCCTGCACGGCACGGACGTCGGCGGCAGTTGGGTGCAGCTGACCGCCGACATCCCGGGACTGGCCGAGCCGTTCGGGAAATACGCCGCCGAACTCGACATCCCCGTGCAGGTCGGCACCTACGACACGCTGTTCTGGCACAGCTCGGGACCCGGGGTGTACGTGCTGCCGCCCGACGGCCGCCGGGACCGCACCGCGGGCGAGCCGGAGAAGGTCGCCGGCTCGACCTGGACCCGCCCGCACCGGCACGGCGGGCTCACCGCGCTGGTCGAGGTCCCCATGTGGGCCACCCGCCGGGTCTGCGACCCCACCCCGCACCCCGAACCGTCCCACGCGGTCGCCGTGATGGCCGCCAGGCTCCGCAAGGACGGCGCCGCCCTCACCTCGACCCTGGACCGGGCCCTGCCGGTCATCGGCTCGGCCGGCCCGCCGGCCGGCGGCACCGCGCTGCTGCTGCGCGGGGTGGAGCACACGGTGGGCGCCTTCGCGGCGCTCGCCGCCGACTACGACGCGCTCGCGGCGGACCCGCCCGTGTCGCTGACGGTGGCGCATGTCGCCGCCCTCGACATCGCCTCCCGCCGCATGCCGCTGCGCGCCGCCGGGATGCTCCTGCGGCTGCTGGACGAGCAGCCCATCGGCGACCCCGACCCGGCCGCGGAGCCCGGCCGCCTGCGCGGCCGGCTCGAACGCCGCCTCGACGCGGGCGCGCGCGAGCTGGTCTCGACGCTCGACGCCCGCTGGGTGCCGGTCTTCGACCAGGTCGAACTCCAGGCCAGGACGGTGCTCGCGGCGGTGGACCGGCTGACCTGAGCCGCGCTCACGCGGCGGAGTCGCCGCAGGCGGGGCAGCCGGGGCGGCGGGGGTGGATCTGCAGGACGGGGTCGCCGAGGGACATCAGGTTGATGCCGTAGCGGAAGCCGGGGCGCATCGGCGGGATGCCGGTCAGCAGGGCCAGGGCGGCGTGGGCGACGAGGGTGCCCGACAGGGTCGCGGTGACCGCGCTCGCCGGATTCCACGGCATCCGGGGGGAGGCGGCGGTCTCGTCCTGGCCGGGCGCCAGGCGCAGGTCGCGGCGCTCGGACTCGCCGACCCGCTGGCATTCCCAGCAGGGGCCGCGGCCGGGTACGTGGACGCCCGCGGTGACCAGCGGCCCGCGGTAACCGCCCTCCACCCAGGGGAGGTTCGCGGCCAGGCAGACCCGGTTCGCCCAGCGGCGGATCTCCGGCGGCCGGTCCGCGCCGAGCACCAGCACGTCGTAGGGGCCGCCTTCGGCGATCAGCTCGGCCAGCGCGTCCTGGCCGCGGATCTCCCGGCGCTCGCCGGTCACCGCCACGTCGGAGTTCAGGGCACGCAGCGCGGCCACCGCCGCCTCGGACTTGGGGTGCCCGATGTCGGCCTCGCCGTAGAGCAACTGGCGGTTGAGATTGGACAGTTCGACGGTGTCCGGGTCCACCACGTGCAGCCGCCCCACCCCCGCGGCGGTGAGGATCTGCGCGGCGGCCCCACCCGTGCCGCCGACGCCGAGCACCAGCGCGCGGGCCCGGCGTAATCGCAGCTGCGCGTGCCAGGGGCTGGCCCGCGGGCTGAGGTCCATCCAGCGCAGCAGCGCCACCCCGCGGGTGTGCCGCAACCGGTCGCGCTCGGCCAGGCCCTGCGGCAGCGGGGCCGCGGCGTCCTCCACGTAACCGGCCTGCCGCAGCTCGCCGATGGCCGCGCCGACCGTCTCCGGCCGCACCGCCGCCGGGTGCAGCGCCGCGACCTCGGCGGCGATCCGCGGCCCGCTGCGGGTGCCGTCCATCAGCTGGGTGAGCGTCCAGATCCAGCCGTCGGGGTCGGTGATCTCCGCGCCGATGCCGTAGATGACGCTGCCGATCCTGACGTTGCCGTCGACCGTGCGGTACGCCCGGTGCTCCGGTTTGATCCGCGGCCGCAGCAATTCCGCGTCCGCTCCACCGACTTCCGTCTCCGTCGCCCCTGCCGCCATCCGGGCCCCCTTCCCCGTCGCCCTCCTTGACACTGTCGCCGTGGCGCCGGACTCTGACAAGGCGTGGGAGTCACCCGGGGTGAGTCAACTCCCTTGCATTGCAACCGACTTGGACCGGGAGGGGAGTCAACATGGCGAGCACCATCGTCATACGGCAACTGGACAAGAAGGAGACCACCGGCGACAGCAACTCCAACGGGACGTGAGCCAATTCACGGTCGATGCGTATCCGGGCGTCGCGGGGGTCGTCGCAGCGGCCTCCGCGTTCGTCCGGTTCCGGCCGGGACTGTGCTCCCTGCGGGTGGCCGGCCGGTCGCGGGAGGGCCGCCCGCTGCATCTGCTCACCGTCGGCCTCGACCGGCCCCGGGTACGCAACGTCCTGGTCGTCGCGGGGCCGCACTCCGACGAGCGGGTCGGAGCCGCGAGCGCGTTGCGGATCGCCGAGCGCGTCGCGCTCGACCCGCACCTGCACGTCGGCTCCGACGCGGCCTGGCACTTCCTGCTCTGCCTCGACCCCGACGGCACCGCCCGCACCGAAGCCGGGCCCCCCGTCCGCCGCACCCCCGCGGACCACTTCCGCCACGCCTACCGGCCGCCGGCCGACGAACAGCCCGAATGGGCGCCCTCGATCCGCCCGGCCGACGACCAGCTCCCCGAGTCCCAGGCGCTGATCAGGCTCATCGACGAGCTGCGCCCGGTGCTCCAGTGCTCGTTGCACGGCAACGACATCGGCGGCAGCTGGGTCCAGCTCACCCGTGACCTGCCAGGGCTCGCGGAACGCCTCGGCAAGCTCTCCGCCGAGCGGGACGTGCCCGTCCAGACCGGCACCTACGACGCCCTCTACTGGCGCTCCTCAGGCCCCGGCGTCTACCTCATGCCGGACCCCGGCGAACGCGCCCAGTTCGACAGCCTGCCCGAGGACGTCAGCCGGTCCACGTGGATACGGCCGCACACCCACGACGGGATGACCGCGCTGTTCGAGGTGCCGATGTGGGCGAGCCCCGGCGTCTCCGACTCCAGCCCCCACCCCGACCCCGCCCGCGCCCTCGCCGACCTCGCGGTCCTGCTGCGGCACCAGTCCGGGCTGAACCGCACGACGCTCTCCGAACTGCGGCAGGCGGTGCCCCGGCTCTCGGCCGACGAGGCCCGGCTGCTGCGCGTGGCCGACGGGCTCGTCGCGATGGGCCCGCGGGTCGCCGAGGAATGGGAAGGGCTGCACCAGTCGCCCGTACGGCTGTCCCGCGCGCACGTGGCCGCACTCGACATCGCGGCCCGCCGCATGTCCCTGCGAGCCGCGGGCGCTCTCCTGCAGATCCTCGCGCCTTCCCCCCTGCCCGACGCGGCACGCCTCCGCGCCGCGGCCACCCGCCGCCTCTCCCGCTGGGCGGACGAGCTGGCCGCGAGCCACGACCTGACCTGGCTCCCCGTCCCGACCCAGGTCGACCTCCAGTCCGAAACCGTCCTCACCACTTTCCGCCTCCTCCCGCGCTAAGGGCTGTCCTGTGATCCGCGGTGGACCGGCGCGCGGCGTCAGATGCGGTACATCGCAAGGCGAAGGGCCGCCCTCGTACCGGGTCGGCGAGCCCGACAACGCAGCGAGGTGCCGTAGCTGTCGTCGCGCGCCCGCCGGGGATTACGGGACAGCCCTTGGGAAGCGGCCCCGCCACGGCGGTGCCGCAGTCGCACCCCCACCCGGCCGCGGGTCAGAGCTCGGCGGCGACCAGCTCCGCGATCTGCACCGCGTTGAGGGCGGCGCCCTTCCGCAGGTTGTCGCTGGACAGGAAAAGCGCCAGCCCGTGCTCGACGGTCTCGTCGCGCCGGATGCGCCCGACGTACGAGGGGTCGCGCCCCGCGGCCTGCAGCGGAGTGGGGATGTCCGACACCTCGACCCCCGGCGCCTGCGCGAGCAGCTCATACGCCCGCTCCACACTGATCTCGCGGGCGAACCTCGCGTTGACCTGGAGGGAGTGGCCGGAGAAGACCGGCACCCGGACGCAGGTGCCGGACACCTTGAGGTCGGGGATCTCCAGGATCTTGCGGGACTCGTGCCGCAGCTTCTGCTCCTCGTCGGTCTCGAAGCTGCCGTCGTCGACGAGGGACCCGGCGAGCGGGACGACGTTGAAGGCGATGGGCCGGGCGTAGACGGCGGGCTCGGGGAAGGCGACCGCGCCGCCGTCGAAGGTGAGGCGGTCGGCGTCGCCGGCGACCTCGCGGGCCTGGCCGTGCAGCTCGGCCACACCGGACAGGCCGGAGCCGGAGACGGCCTGGTAGGTGGTGGCGACCAGCGCCACCAGGCCGGCTTCCTGGTGCAGTGGCTTGAGGACCGGCATCGCGGCCATCGTGGTGCAGTTCGGGTTGGCGACGATGCCCTTGGGGCGGTCGGCCAGGGCGTGCGGGTTGACCTCGGAGACGACGAGCGGGACGTCGGGGTCGCGGCGCCAGGCGGAGGAGTTGTCGATCACGACGGCGCCCTGGGCGGCGACCTTCTCCGCGAGGGCGCGGCTGGTGGCGCCGCCGGCCGAGAAGATCACGATGTCGAGCCCGCTGTAGTCGGCGGTGCCGGCGTCCTCCACGGTGACCTCGCCGCCGTCCCACGGCAGCGTGAGGCCCGCGGACCGCGCCGAGGCGAAGAGCCGCAGCTCCTTCACCGGGAAGGCGCGCTCGGCCAGCACCTTGCGTACGACTCCGCCGACCTGCCCGGTCGCTCCGACGATTCCGATCCTCATGCGGTCTCTCTCCGATCTGGTGGCGCCCGTCCGTGGCGCTGGGTGTGCCCGCGCGTTCGAGTATCACCGCAGCGGCGGGCGGGCGGCGAATGGTTTCAGGTGCCGAGACGTACGCCTGCCAGCGCCTGCGGGCTCGCGGGCAGCAGCGGCAGCCGTACGTCGGGGGTCGGGATGCGGCCCTGCGCGTGCAGGGCGGCCTTGATCACCGTCGGGTTCGGCTCCCGGAAGAGCGCGGCGGCCCGTGCGGCCAGCCGGTGGCCGAGCGCCCGGTCGCCGGTGGCGGCCAGCTCGGCCCACGCGGCGGTGTCCAGGTGCGCGGACGCGGTGACGGCGCCGGTCGCGCCCAGGGCGAGCAGCGCTGGTGCGAAGACGTCGTCGCCGGCGAGCACGTCGAAGCCTGCCGGGCGGTCGCCGAGCAGGTCGACGGTCTCGGCGTCGATGCCGCCGACGGCGTGCTTCACCCCGGTCACGCCGGGGATCGCGGCCAGTTCCCGCAGCGCGCGGGCGGTGAGCTGCTGCCCGGTGCGGAGGGGGACGTGGTAGACGAGCAGCGGTACGTCGCTGCGCGCGGCCAGGGCGGTGAAGTGCGCGACGACCCCGGCTTCACCCGGACGGGTGAAGGCCGGCACGGTCGCCAGCGCCGCGTCGGGCGCCGCCTTCCACCGCCCGAGCCCGCGCCGCCCGTCCCCCACCCCGACCACGAACCGCGCCCCGGCCCGCCGGCACACCCGCCCGACGACCTCGACGACCAGGTCCCGCTCGGCCTCGTCCAGGCTTTCCGGCTCCCCGGTCGTCCCGAGCGCCACCAGTCCCCGCGCCCCGTCCGCCAGGACCTCCCCGGCGAGCGCTTCGAGCGCGTCCCGGGCGATGTCGCCCGCGGCGGTGAAGGGGGTGATGAGCGGTACGTACAGGTCCGGGGTCATGGTGCGAGTCTCACCCGGCGCAATACGGTAGGTCCAGTTACATCTCGTGCGGTGGATCGTTAAGAATCTCTGATCCATGTGAGGCCGGCCACGCCCCGACCGCCGCCTCCACCGCCACGACCGGCGGCACCTTCTCTGCGGGATCGGGCCGCGGTCCCGGGCGCACGGCACGCACGCATGGTGCGCCGGCGGAATCCTGATCGCGCCGGCCTATCTCGCGCAGCTGAGCCCACGGGCCTTCTCGGCCCGCGGGCTCGGCACGTGTCCGGGTGCGGGTCAGAAGACCTCGGGGCACCAGGGGCGGCGCGGGGTGCGGAAGAGGACGTCGGCGGTGGCGGCGGCCTCCGGGCGGTGTTCGGCCACCAGGCCGAGGGCCGCGAGGCGCAGGGCGGACTCGTCGCCGAGGTAGAGGCGGGCGAGGGTGGCGGCGTCCAGGGCCAGGTCGGGGGCCGCGGACGGCGCCGGGGTGCAGCGCGGGGCGGCGCCCGGGGCGGTCTCCAGGCGGAAGGTGCCGCCCGCGAGCCCGGCCGGGTCGTGGACGTCCAGGACGAGGTCGGCGGTCAGCGGGGCGTAGCCGCGGGCGGACAGCGCGGCGGGGATGTCGAGCAGCCGCAGCCACATGTAGTCGGCGTGGGTCTCGGTGCGGGCGGCGCGCGGGTCGCCGAGGAGCAGCGGGAGGATGTCGTCCGGCGGGCGGTGGCCGGACTTGAGCCGCACCACCCAGTCCAGCGAGAGCAGGTAGCGCCACAGGGCGGCGTCGGCGGCCGGGGTGGCGGCGATCAGCCAGAGCACCTCGGCGTCGGCATTGGGCAGCTTGCCCGGCCAGTCGGGGTCGTTGACCTGATACGCGGCCATGCCGTCGACCTCGCCCGCCGCATCGCGGTGGACGACGAAGAAGGACTCCTTGTATCCGAAGGAGGGCAGGACGATCGCGCCGGTGGCGCGCTTCCACCAGCGGTCGTCGCGGCTGATGGCGCCGGGCGTACGGGCGCGGACCCGCTCGTGCAGCGCCGGGCCGAGTTCGCGCACCTCGGCGGCGGTGACCAGCCCGACGGTGCCCTCGGCGGGATCGGGTCCCGCGTGCCGGCGGTCGAGGGCCGCCCTGGGCACGTCGACCTCCCATTCGGTGACCCAGGTGGCCGGGCCGAAGCCGTACCGCCCGTAGATCGGGTATTCGGCGGCGATCAGGATCGACACGGCCTCGCCGCGCTCCTTGGCCGCCGCGAGGTCGGCGGCCATCATGCGGGTGGCCAGGCCCCGGCGGCGGTGGGTGGCGGTCACGGTGACGTTCGTGACGGCGGAGGCGGGCACCGAGCCGCCGCCCGGCACGGTCAGGTCACGGGGCATGCTGCGGAAGGTCGCCACGCACCGGTCCCCGTCGAAGGCGCCGCGGGTGCGGTCCAGGTCGTAGGCGGGCCGCGAGAGCGCGACCTCATCGGGGCCGGCGACCTGCGACCGGTGGAAGCCGGTGTGCACCGCCCGCACCCATGCGCCGACCTCGGACTCGGTGATCGTGCGTATCTCAAGACCCATATCCGCACGTTACGCAGCCGCGCCCGCGCCCCGCATCCGGTTAACGGGCGCCGCCCCGAGGGACGCTCAGTCGTCCGCGAGCAGGTCGTCGATGTGGGCCTCGCCCTCGCGGTAGCGGCGGGTGATCTCGGCCGAGCAGTCGTCGACGCTCTGCTGGAGGCGCTGCCTGCGGCCGGAGACCTGCTGCTCGTGGCGGGCCAGCCGGCCCATCGCGGCGTGCAGCTCGGGGTCGGTGCGGGCGTCGAGGTCGGACAGCTCGACCTCGGCGAGCATGTCGGCGGCGAGCCGCTGCACTCGCGGGCTCAGCGGGGTGCCCAGCGTGACGTGCCGGGCGGAGCGGACCCGGGACGGGCCGTCGGCGAGGATCTCCGGGAGCCGGTCGAGCACCGGCCCCTCCGGGCCGCCGGGCGCGCCCTCGGCAGACGCCGAGGCGCCGGCCCTGCGGCTCAGCTCGGCCCGCAGGATGTCGATCCGCCCGTGCAGCAGCCGGCGCAGATACGACAGGTCGGCCTCCTCGCGCTGGGCGTCCCCGCGCAGGGTGCGCAGCGCCGCCAGGTCGAGGTCGCCCAGGCCGGCTGCCGGGGTGTCCGCCAGCGGGCCGCGGGGCGCGGGCGGGCGGGACGGCCCTGGTGCGTCGGCCTTCAGCATGCGGTGGCCCTTCCTGGTGGGCGCCGGGGTTGGCGCCGCCGGCCCAGCGGCCCGCGGTGCCGGGAGTCTGTCCAGCGCCGGATGTGATCATGCCTGTCGTCCCCCGCCCGCAGCAGCCCGGGTGTGCCGGCCCCTGGGGGGCGGCGCGGACCCGGCGGAAGGCCGCCGGCGGAGATCCTGCCGTCGATGCTGCCACCTGCCCCCGGCACGGCGCAGCGAGTCTGCACCCGAACGGCCGTCGCGACAGTTGTGCGAGGCGGGCGGTCCGGCGCGCGCCGGAGCCCGTACGCGCCCCCGCGGTTTTTTCGCGAGCCCCCGCGTACCCACCGCCGACCCGGGTACGGGCGGTGTTCGCGCAACCGACACAATGAGGCCATGCGTGCGGTGGCCCAGCGGGTGAGCGAGGCGAAGGTCGTGGTCGACGGGCGGACCGTCGGCGCCGTCGAGGGTCCGGGGCTGTGCGTCCTGGTCGGGGTGACGCACGACGACACCCCGGAGAAGGCTGCGGCACTGGCCCGCAAGCTGTGGACGCTGCGCATCCTGCCCGACGAGCGGTCCTGCTCCGACATCGGGGCACCGCTGCTGGTGATCAGTCAGTTCACGCTCTACGGTGACGCCCGCAAGGGCCGCCGCCCCACCTGGAATTCCGCCGCGCCCGGCCAGGTCGCCGAGCCGCTGGTCGACGAGGTCGTCGCCCAGCTGCGTGCGCTGGGCGCGACGGTCGAGACCGGGGTCTTCGGCGCCGACATGAAGGTGTCGCTCACCAACGACGGGCCCTTCACCGTCGTACTGGAGCTGTGAAGGGCCCCGCTGTCGAGCTGGGCCGCGTCAGGGCGCGACGACCGTCTCCTGGGTCGCCGCGGTGTCCTCGGCCAGCAGCGTCGCACCCTCCGGGGTGTTGCGCTTGACGACCGCGAGCGCGATCGGACCCAGCTCCCAGTGCCTGGCCGACGAGGTGATCGTGCCGACCGGCCTGCCGTCCTCGCCGTCTGCCGCGATCCGCACCTGGGCGCCGTGGCCGGGCAGCCGCACCTCGCTGCCGTCCAGGTGCAGGAAGACCAGCCGGCGCGGCGGGCGGCCCAGGTTGTGCACCCGGGCGACCGTCTCCTGGCCGCGGTAGCAGCCCTTCTGCAAGTGCACGGCCGCGTCCAGCCAGCCCAGCTCGTGCGGGATGGTGCGGTGGTCGGTCTCCAGGCCGAGCCGCGGGCGGTGCGCCTCGATGCGCAGCGCCTCGTGCGCCAGCACCCC
The DNA here is from genome assembly GCA_036015235.1 of Streptomyces sp. NBC_00433. Classification (NCBI taxonomy): domain Bacteria; kingdom Bacillati; phylum Actinomycetota; class Actinomycetes; order Kitasatosporales; family Streptomycetaceae; genus Streptomyces; species Streptomyces sp. NBC_00433. The sequence goes on from CP107926.1 coordinate 4,242,886, forward strand.
GATGGGGGGACCCGCCTGGGCGGCGAATTCCTCCAGGCGCTCGCGCGGGACGAAGACCTCCCGGCCGTACGGCGTCTCCCTCACGGCCCATTCCGCGGGCGGCGCCGTGATCGACCCGGCGGGCAGGTACACGACGGCGAACTGATCGGAGGCGTCGGCGGCCTCGACCCGGTAGAAGAACTTCATGCTCTCCAGGTACGCGAGCAGCGCCCCCTGCGTGCCGGGCTCGACGTGCATCCAGGTGGTGGCGCCGTCGTCGACCAGGTAGAGGGCGTGCTCGATGTGGCCGTGCGCGGACAGGACGAGCGCCTCGGTGGCCTGGCCCGGCGGCAGGCTCTCCACGTGCTGGGTGAGCAGCAGGTGCAGCCACGACAGGCGGTCGGCGCCGCTGACCGTCACCACACCGCGGTGCGAGAGGTCCACGAAACCGGTGCCGTCGGCGAGCGAGCGCTGCTCGCGGAAGAGGTCGCCGTAGTGTGCGGCCACCCCTTCGTCGGGGCCTTCCGCAGCGACGGCTCCGGGCAGCGACAGCAGGGGGCTCTTGGTCATGCCGTCAAGACTACGACCAGGCCGGTCGTATGACCGGATCGGCATTCCCCGAGGGGGCGGACGGCGGGGCTGCGGGGGCGGCACGGCTACGGGCCGGCGGGCTGCCGGGGCGGGAGGGCTACGGGGGCGGGACGGCTACGAGTCCGCCGCCTTGGCCGCGCAGTCCCGGCAGCGGCCGAAGATCGCGAAGTGCTTCATGTCGGTCTCGAAGCCGAACTCCGCCCGCAACCGGTCGCCGAGCGGCGCCGCCAGGTCCACGTCGGCCTCGGTGACCACGTCGCAGTCGCGGCACACCAGGTGCATGTGGTCGTGCCGGTCCGCGAGGTGGTAGGTGGGAGCGCCGTGCCCGAGGTGGGCGTGGCTGACCAGGCCCAGCTCCTCCAGCAGCTCCAGGGTGCGGTAGACAGTGGAGATGTTGATGCCGGACGCGGTCCTGCGCACCTCGGAGAGGATGGCGTCGGGTGTCGCGTGCTCCAGGCACTCGACGGCCTCCAGCACCAGCTGCCGCTGCGGCGTCAGCCGGTAGCCGCGCCGGCGCAGGTCGGTCTTCCAGTCGGTGGTGACCATCCGGCCAGTGTAGGTCGCCCGGCGCGCGCAGGACCGTGCCGCGCGACCGCGGACCGCCGGCGGCGCTTCGGCCGACGGCTGTCGCGCGGCCGCTCGGAGGCGGCCCCGCGACGACGGCTGCCTGGTGACGGCTACTTGAAGAAGGCGATGCCGTCGTCGGGAAGGTCCTTGAGGTCGGCGACCCATTCCCGCGGGTCCACGACCTTCTTCAGGTGCGCCGACATGTACGCCCGCAGCGGCACCGACGGGGTGGCCTTCTCGCCGACCCACATCAGGTCGCTGTTGACGTAGCCGTACAGCCGCTTGCCGCCGCTGTATTCGGGGGCGAAGGGCAGCCGGGCGACCGCGTCGGTGACCAGGTCGATCTGCGGCTTGCCCTCGGCCAGCTCGCCGGTCCAGATCTCCACCACGCCCTCGTCGCGGGTGGTGGTGACGTCGACCTTGCGGTCCTCGCCGATGCGCCAGAAGCCGCTCTCGCTCTCCAGCGGCCCGACCTTCTTGCCCTCGTCGTCCAGGACCCAGGTGTGCGAGACGTACTCCAGGAAGGGCCGGCCGTCGTGGGTGAAGGAGACGGACTGCCCGAAGTTGCACTTCTCGGCGCCCGGGAAGTCGAAGACGCCCGCGCCCTCCCAGCGGCCGAGCAGGAAGACCAGCGGCACGAGGTCGGGGTGCAGGTCGGAAGGGATCTCGATCATGTCAGCGCTGGCCCTGGTAGAGCTTCTTCACCGCGTAGAAGGCGAACGCGGCCACGCCGACGCAGACCAGCACGAGCAGGATGTCGAAGTAATACTCAATGCGCACGGGTCGTGCTCCTCGCGAGGGCAGCGGGCAGGGCCGCGCACAAGTCTAGTGCGCGGCCCTGTCCCGGGCGCGGTCACCCCACGTGACGTGCCGCTCAGCCGAGCAGCTGGGCCTGCAGCCGTACGGTCTGCCGGAAGGCCTGCTCGGGCACGGCGCCGCCCTTGCGGGTCTGCCGGACCAGGGCGACGGTGTCGCCCGCGGTCACGAAGGCGTAGCGCGACATGCTCTCGCCGTAGGGGGCGGTCTCGCCGTAGCCGGAGATGTCCACGCCCTTGGGGACCGTGCGGTCGGCGAGGGTCCGGTCGGGCTTGTCGGTGGCGATGCCCTCCAGCGGCCTGCCGTCGGCGTCCGAGCCGATGACGTTGGCGTAGCCGGCGGAGATCGCCTGCAGCAGGTACACCTCGGTCCTGGTGCCGTCCGGCATCGTCCAGGCGCGGCCGGCGATGTGCCGCAGGCCCTGCTCCTTGAGGAACAGTTCCTTCTGCGCGCCGCCCCCGCCGTTCATCGCCTTCAGATACGTGGCCGTCGGCAGCCAGCCCCCGGCGCCGGGGAAGGCCGGGTCGGCGGTCGCGCCCTCGGGCAGCGGGACCAGCAGGGACCGGACGTCGGCGTAGTGGATGCCGCCGGGATTGCGGGCGGTGTCCAGCGGGCGCGGCTTGCGCGCGGGCAGCAGCGGCAGCGCGAGCGGCGGGTAGGTCCAGCGCCCGTCGTCCGGCGTCGCGAGCCCGGGGAGCTTCGTACGCTCCGGGCGTGTCACCGCGTAGGCCGTCCCGGCGCCGAAGACCGCGAAGACCAGCAGCACGGACGTCCAGCGCAGCGTGACCCGCAGCGGCGGGGCCATGCCGCGGCGCGGGGCGGCGGCCTCCTGCGGGGCGTACGGCGGGGGCGGCGGCAGACGCGGGGGCGGCGGCGGTGCGGAGACCTCGGACATCAGACGCCCTCCCCCGGTGCCTGGACACGGTCGAGCTGCTTGGCCATCAGCGCCACGGCGGCGCTCTCGCGCGCCTCGGGGCCCTCGACACGGAAGGTGACCATCAGGTCCCCCTCGGTGGCCTGGCAGTACAGCGCCTTGAGCCAGTCCAGCTGGTCGTCGTCCTTCGTCGTGGCGGTGCCGGGCACCACGCAGACCGCGTGCGGGTGGCCGGGCACCGCGGGGCCCTTGCCGAAGACGTCGGAGCCCTCGCTGAGCTTGCGGAAGGCCTCGGGCGCGGCGCCCGCGGCCAGCTTGTTGCCGACCTGCACGATCGTGATCTCGTAGGTGTCGCTGCTGTCCTCGCGGCGGAAGGTCCGCAGGGCCGCGCCCTTGATGTGCATGGCTCCAGCTCGGAGTCGATCTGCTTGCGCTCCTTCGCGGTGAGCTGGGAGGCGCCGTCGCCGCCCTCGGCCATCGACTTCGCCTGGGCGGCGTCGAGCACGGTGTCGTTGCCGTACTGCTGGTCGTCGGGGCCGGGCGCCAGCATCGGCTGCATCGGGAGCAGCAGCTCGCCGAGGTCGCCGTAGTGGGTGCCGCCGGCCGTCACTCCGTAGGCCTTGGTGGCGGCGGGGGCGGGCGCGGCGGTGGACGTGGCCCCGGCCTCGGCAGCGGGTCCGCCGTCCCCGCCGCCCCTGCCGAACAGCAGGTAGCCGCCGCCGACCAGGGCCGCGACGACCAGCAGCGCGCCGGCGACCAGCAGGTCCCGCCGCTCCTTGGACCGCGCGGGCGGGGCGGGTACGGGCTCCGCGGGTGCGGGTACGGGTACGGCTACGGGCTCGGCGGATACGGATACGGATATGGGCTCGGGAGGGGCCGCGGGCGCCGTCTCAGGTGCCGGCGCCGGCTCCGGGTGCTGCTCGGTCACAGCCGCTCCAGCTGCTTGGTGATCACGGACATGACGGCGTTCCTGGACACCGGGTGGACCGAGGTCACGTAGACCTCCACGTAGATGGAGCCGACCCTGGCCATCCCCACACCGACGTAGACCTTCAGGCCGTAGCCCTCGTCGTACGGGTCGGCGGAGGGCATGACCTCGCCGTCCTCGGTGCCGGGGACCGGGGTGGCGTAGTCCTGGTGGTCGCCGTCGCCGGCCTCGTTCTCCCGCAGCAGCTGCGAGGTGTACGGGCTCTGGTCGTCGCGGAACTGCGTGAGGCTGACATCGGTGTCGGTGAAGCTGCTGCTGCGGCCCACCGTCCAGCGGGCCTCGGCCGCCCGGCGGAAGCCGTTCTCCCCCAGCTCGCCGTATTCGGACGCCGGATCGTCCCACTGGTCGGCGACATCGGCCTGGGTGAGCCAGCCGCGGTCCGTCTGCTTGGCGCCCTTGGGCGTCGGCAGGACCAGCTTGAGCAGGTCGGCCTCGTAGACCGCGTTGCGGTCGTCGGCGGCCTTGGGCGAGGGCTGGGCCGGGGCCGCGCCCTTGGGCTGGGCGGGCGCGGCGGCGACCAGCGGCGGCAGCGGGGTGGGCGTGCGCCCGCGCTGCACCTGGTATCCGGCGCCCGCGCCGGCCAGCACGCCGAGCACGGCCGCGGCGGCGACGACCAGCGTCAGCCGCCCGCGGGCCATCGGCCGGTAGGGCTCGGGCGGCGGCGCGACCGAGGACGAGACGAGTTCGGGTTCGAACAGCGGGGCCGGGGGCGGGGTCGCGTCCCCGTCCTGACCTGTGTCACGGCGTGTTTCGCCGTCGGCGTCGTGCATGGAGCCCCCCCAGGCGAAAGACGTACAAGCGTGCGATCAGCGGCACGCGGATTCGTATTATGTCCAGCCGGCGCGCGGTGCCCCCACCAATTTCCGGCCCGCGGGATGTGACCTGCCCCACAAGGTCGCACCGCCTACGCTGGGCGGATGGCGAAGAAGCTCGTGATCAAGGTGACGGCGGGCGCGGACGCGCCCGAGCGGTGCTCGCAGGCCTTCACGGTGGCGGCGGTCGCGGTGGCCAGCGGCGTGGAGGTCTCGCTCTGGCTGACCGGCGAGTCGGCGTGGTTCGCGCTGCCGGGGCGGGCGGCGGAGTTCGAACTGCCCCACGCGGCGCCGCTTCCCGACCTGATCGACGCGGTGCTGGCCGCCGGGGCGATCACCCTGTGCAGCCAGTGCGCGGCTCGGCGCGACATCGCCGAGAAGGACGTGATCGAGGGCGTGCGCGTCGCGGGCGCGCAGCTCTTCGTCAGCGAGATCATGCCCGACGGTGTGCAGGCGCTGGTCTACTGAGGGCTTTCCCGCGGAAGCCGCGTTCCGGGGTCATTTGCGGCGGTCGTTGCGGCGCTTGCCCTCGAGTTCGTTCCACCACGCGTCGGACTCCGGGTCCCCGGTGTGCGGGTCGGTGTCCTTCTCCCGCGCCTCGTCGAACCACCGCTCGTTCGGACCGCGCCGGTTGGCGACGATCGCCGCTACCGGCGGGATGACCGCGGCCACCAGGCACATTCCGATGGCGGCCTGCACCGACCAGAGGCGAACGACCGCCCATGCCATGACGAACAGCACCACACAGGTGCTCATCATGGCGAAATACCAATGTCGGCGTCGTGCGTCCACGCTTTCAACGTTACGTCCGCCAGGCCGATACCGAAACATCTCGGACAGCGGCCCGGAGGGCCGCACCCCCTTGCGCGGGGTGCGGCCCTCCGGGCATGTCGGGCGGCGTCCGGGACGCCGTACCGCCGTCAGACGGCGATGGCCACCTCGGCTGCCGCGCCCTGCTGGGCGACGACCGTGCGGTCCACCGTGGCGCCGGGCACGAGCGCGCGCAGCGTCCAGGTGCCGGGCGCCGCGAAGAAGCGGAACTGCCCGGTCGCCGAGGTCGGCACCTCCGCGGTGAACTCGCCACCGCCGTCCAGCAGTCGGACGTATCCGCTCACGGGCTCGCCGTCGCGGGTCACAGAACCCTGGATGATGGTCTCGTTCGCCACGTCAACTCCTGCCAGATCCGGCCCACCGGCCTTGGCTCCACACATAACGGTCTACCTCCGGGGTTCAGTTGGCGCCGAGTTCGATCGGCACGCCGACGAGCGAGCCGTACTCGGTCCACGAGCCGTCGTAGTTCTTGACGTTGTCCTGGTCGAGCAGCTCGTGCAGCACGAACCAGGTGAGCGCGGAGCGCTCGCCGATCCGGCAGTACGCGATGGTGTCCTTGGCCAGGTCGACGCTCTCGTCCTGGTAGAGCTTGACCAGTTCGGCGTCGGACTTGAAGGTGCCGTCGTCGTTGGCGTTCTTCGACCACGGGATGTTGCGGGCGCTCGGCACGTGGCCGGGGCGCTGCGACTGCTCCTGCGGGAGGTGGGCCGGGGCGAGCAGCTTGCCGGAGAACTCGTCGGGCGAGCGCACGTCGACCAGGTTCAGCGTGCCGATCGCGGCGACGACGTCGTCGCGGAAGGCGCGGATCGCGGTGTTCTGCGCCTTCGCCTTGTAGTCGGTCGCGGCGCGCTCGGGAACGGCGGCGACCAGGTCGCGCGAGTCCAGCTCCCACTTCTTGCGGCCGCCGTCCAGCAGCCGGACGGCCTCGTGGCCGTAGAGCTTGAAGTACCAGTACGCGTAGGACGCGAACCAGTTGTTGTTGCCGCCGTAGAGGACGACGGTGTCGTCGTTCGCGATGCCCTTGGCGGACAGCAGCGCCTCGAAGCCGGCCTGGTCCACGAAGTCGCGGCGGACCGGGTCCTGGAGGTCCTTCTTCCAGTCGATGCGGACGGCGTTCTTGATGTGGTTCTTGTCGTACGCCGAGGTGTCCTCGTCCACCTCCACGATGACCACCTTGGGGTCGTCGATGTGGGCCTCGACCCAGTCGGCGTCGACCAGGACGTCACTGCGGCTCATGCTGTTCTCCTCCGGGGCAGTACGGATGGTGCGGTTGCGCGACGCGCAGGGGCTGTGGAGCGGTGCGTTGCGGTGCGGTCAAGCGGCTCGGTCGGCGCTCTACGGCGCGGGGCAGTCAGGCTGCGCCGGGGGCCTTGCGGCCGGCTTCGGCACGGGGGAGCTGCTGCCCCTAGGGCATGCGACAGAGCATGGCGGCGACGCGGCACAGGTCGACTGCCCGCCGCTTCGTGAGATCCGCCTGTCGCTTCATGAGTCCCGATCGTAGGGAAATGAACGCGTAGGTGTCACCGGCGTGTCATATGGCGAGACAAGATTGTCCGCATATTGGACACACTCTTTACTGCCCCCGAAATCCCGGGGGAAGGGCGTCCGGATCTCAGCCGGCGAGCGTCACGTGCCTTCCGCCGGCCGCCACGGATATGCCTTCCGGCGCGGTCGTCACCGAGGTCAGCGAGATCCCGGACGGCAGGTGGGTCAGCTGCCGCTCGAAGTCGATCTGCTGCCTGACGTTGTCCTCCAGGCCGAGCGCGGTCAGCTCCTTGGGCAGGCTCACCGCGTGCAGCCCTATCGAGTCCGCGCCGCGCACGGTCACCTGGCTGAGCACGCTGATCTTCACGCCGATGCCGGGGATGGTCCCGGTCAGCTTGACCATCGCCTTGCCGTCCGCGCTGGTGCCCGCCGAGGCGACGGTGATGCCGTGAGGCGCCGCCTTGGACAGGTCCGCGTAGGTGATGAAGGCGACGCCGTCGGCGCTGTCCGCGATCGCCGTGCGGTAGCCGTTGGAGAACTTCACCCCGTGCAGGTCGGCCTTGAAGGTCGCGATCCGCAGGCTCTGCCCGCCGTCGCCCGCCGCGATGTCGTCGGCCGAGATCTTCACGTCGTCCAGCTTGCCGAACGCCGCCTGGGTCAGGAACGGGAAACCCTCGATCGACACCTTCGGCTTGTGGTCGAGCCCCTGCGTGGCCTGGGCGCGCTCCGCCGCCTTGTTCTGCGCCACCGAGACCGCGATCCGGTCGGCGGCGACGAACAGGCCGCCGAGCACCACCACCGCGATCAGGACCATCCGCCACACTCGCATGCGCCCGTACTCCCCGGCTCGTTCCGCCTCGACTTCCGCAACGCCTGACGGGCGGCGGGGGGTCCGCGGTTCCCCGCAGGCACCGATCGTTACCTGGCTCCCAGGTGGCGAGCGGGAGAACCGCTCAGGTCAGCGCCCGGCCCAGAGCGTAGACGACCGGTGCCGCGGCGGTGAGCGGGAGGGCCACGCCCGCCGTGAAGTGGACGAAGCGGGACGGGAAGTCGTAGCTGGCCACCCGCAGGCCGATCAGGGCGCAGGCGCCGCAGGACACCGCGAGCAGGATGCCGTCGCCGGTGCCGAGGCCGCCTCCCCCGCCGGTCAGCGCGCCGGTGGCCGCCGCCGCCAGCAGGGCGCCCGCCACGGACAGCGGTTCGCCGGGCAGCGGCAGGGCGCGTACGAGGGTCGCGGCGGCCACCGCGACCGCGCCGGCCACCACCGGGTCCTTCCCCGCGTCGGAGACCGCGGCCGCCAGATAGCCGCAGGCCAGCACCGTGATCAGGGTGGAGGCCGAGGTCGCGGTGAGCGAGGAGAGCCGCTCGTCGGCGCTGCCGTGGTGGCGCAGTTGCAGCACCAAGACCAGCAGCAGCCACACGCCGAGGGTGCCGGCCGCCACCTCGGGCGCGTGGCCGCCGTCGGCGGCCAGCATCGCGGCGTCGGCCGTCACACCGGCCAGGAAGGCCAGCACGATGCCCTGGCGGGCGGGCCACATGCCGTTGAGCCGGAACCAGCCCGCGGCGGTGACCGCCTGGAGCAGCACAAGGACGACCGTCAGGCCGGGCTTGCCGAGCGCCGCGCCGCCCGCGAGCAGCAGGCCGAGCGCCGCGGTGAGGGCGGCGGGCTGGATGCCGGGCGCGATGATCGGCGAGCCCGTACGCCCGTCGGGCCGCACCGGCGCGGTCCTGGCGCTCTCCCGGCGCGCGGCACGGCCGCCCGGGAGGACGGCGGGCTCGTCGCCGATCACCGGCAGGACGGCGGTGTGCTCGGCGCCCTGCGGCCCGGCCGGGTAGGCCTGCGGGTCGGCGTAGGAGTCGGCGTAGGAGTGGGCCTGCGGCTGGTGCCAGTCGGCGCCCTGCGGGTAGCCGGGCGCGTCCGCCTGGTAGGCGGGCGCCCCGGCCTGGTGGGCGGCCTGCGCCGGCTCCCAGCCGCCCTGCGGGTATTCCTGCGGCGCCGTCCACGGGTGCGCGGCCGGCGGTGTGGCACCCCAGCCGTCACCGGACGCGGGGGCGCCGTAGGGCTGGCCGTCCTGGGCGGCGGCGTGCCCCGACCAGTCGTCGCCGGCCGGCGGGGCGCCGTAGGCGGCGTCCTGGCCCTGCTGCGGGGGCGGGGCGGCATGCATCGGCTCGGGGACGTAGGTGCCGTCGGTGTCGTAGGGGGCCGCGCCGCCGTAGGCCTGCTCGTCGTGGCCGCGGCCCTGGCCGTAGCCGTCGCCGTACTCGTAAGAGCCGTGGTCGCTCATACCGACCCCCCGGCGAAGGGCGGCAGCACCTCGACGGTGCCGCGGTCGGGCAGCGGCACCTGCTCGTGGTCCCGGGTGCCGACCGGGTGGCCGTCGACCAGGAAGGAGCAGCGCAGCAGCACGCGGGCGAAGTCCGGCCGCCCCGCGTGCCGCCGCCGGGCCGCGGCCAGCGCGTCGGCGAGCGTGGCCGCGCGGTAGGGCTCCTCCGCCGTGCCCGCGGCGGCCTTGGCGGCGGCCCAGTAGCGGATCGTGCCCGCCGCCGGGCGCGCGGCCGTGTCGGTTGCAGCCATCGCGGCTCCGTCTCCTCGTCCTTCGTCGTGCTCGTGGTGCGGGTCGTGCGCGCGGTGCCTGCCGCGCCCGTGCCGTACGCGCGTTGCGCCCGTACACCGGTGCGGACCGCCTCCATCATGGACCGTCGGCGTCACCGCACTCCAATACGGGCGGTCAGCCAGTCGCCGATCCGGCCGAGCAGGGCCGCGTCCGCGGCATTCTCCGCGTGGCCGAAGCCGGGCTCGATCCACAGGTCGGCGCCGCCCTCGCCCGCCGCGGCGGCCAGCGAATACGGGTGGTCGAGCGGGAAGTAGCCGTCGCGGTCGCCGTGCACGATCAGCAGCGGCGTCGGCGCGATGTACGGCACCGACTCGACCGGCGAGCGCGGCACCGGGTCCCAGTCCGCGGAGTGGACGCGGGTGCCGAGGCCGACCCGGGAGACCAGCCGGCCCGCGGGCCTGGTCACCACCCAGTGCAGCCGCCGCATCGGCGCCGTACCGCGGTAATACCAGCGGGCGGGCGAACTGACCGAGACGACCGCGTCGACCCCTGACAGGCCCGCGCCGGCGCCCGCGCCCGCGTGCCGCAGCACCACGGAGGCGCCCATCGAGAAGCCGACCACGGCCACTTTGGCGTAGCCGAGCCGCCGCGCCCAGCCGACCGCCGCGTCCAGGTCGAGGACCTCGCGGTCGCCCACCGTGGACTGCCCGCCGGAGCGGCCGTGCCCGCGGAAGGAGAAGGTCAGCACCCCGCCGCTGCCGCGCAGCACCGCCGCGGCCCTGCGCACCGCGGGGCGCTCCAGCGCGCCGGTGAATCCGTGCGCGACGACGATGGCCAGATCGCGCCCACCCCCCGCACCGCTCACGTGTTCGGCCTCGATCGGTATACGGTCCGACGTCAACAGAACCGCGCTGAGACCACCCGAAGTGAGCGGCGAAACACGGAAACGCATGTCCTTGGCCTCGGCAGCGCTCTCCATGTGGGCTATTCTTCCGTGCAAGAGGACCTGGGCAATGCCGCCCCCGGGTCCTTTCGTGCTTTTCGCGCGAAATCTGTCGTCCTCGCAGGCACCGAGGAGGAGTTCGAAAATGAGCCAGTCCGACCCACCCGGCCGCTCTCCGGTGGCCACGCCGCCGCGTCCTGTCCTCCACGATGTGCTGAACCGCGAACCGCTCGACCGCGACGCGCTGTACGCCCTTGATGTCCGCACGACCGACGGGAGCCCCCGGTGAGTTCTCTGCTGCTGCTGACCAACGCACTCCAGCCGTCCACCGAGGTGCTGCCCGCGCTCGGGCTGCTGCTGCACAGCGTGCGGGTGGCCCCCGCCGAGGGCCCCGCCCTCGTGGACACCCCCGGTGCCGACGTGATCCTCATCGACGGGCGCCGCGACCTGCCGCAGGTGCGCAGCCTGTGCCAACTGCTCCGCTCGACGGGCCCCGGCTGTCCGCTGATGCTGGTCGTCACCGAGGGCGGCCTCGCCGCGGTGACCGCGGACTGGGGCATCGACGACGTGCTGCTCGACACCGCCGGCCCCGCAGAGGTCGAGGCGCGGCTGCGCCTCGCGATGGGCCGCCAGCAGATCACCGGCGACGACAGCCCGATGGAGATCCGCAACGGCGACCTGTCGGTGGACGAGGCGACCTACAGCGCCAAGCTCAAGGGCCGGGTCCTCGACCTGACCTTCAAGGAGTTCGAGCTGCTGAAGTACCTGGCGCAGCACCCGGGCCGGGTCTTCACCCGCGCCCAACTGCTCCAGGAGGTCTGGGGCTACGACTACTTCGGCGGTACGCGCACGGTGGACGTGCACGTGCGGCGGCTGCGCGCCAAACTCGGCGTGGAGCACGAGTCGCTGATCGGCACCGTACGCAACGTCGGCTACCGCTTCGTCACCCCGGAGAAGGTCGAGCGGGCCGCCGAGGAGGCCGCGCGCAGCGAGGCCGCGCAGGGCCGCGGGACCGCTGCGCGGGACGGGCGGCAGGACAGCCGCTCTTCCGCTGAGCAGACCGTATGACCAGCCGTATGACGGGCGGATAGACACGCGTAGACTTCGCGTCGTGCCCAAGGTGACGCGCGACGACGTGGCCAGGCTGGCGGGGACCTCCACCGCGGTCGTCAGCTACGTCATCAACAACGGACCCCGGCCGGTAGCCCCGGCCACCCGCGAGCGAGTGCTCGCGGCCATCAAGCAGCTCGGCTATCGCCCGGACCGTGTGGCCCAGGCGATGGCCAGCCGCCGTACCGACCTGATCGGCCTGATCGTCCCCGACGCGCGCCAGCCCTTCTTCGCGGAGATGGCGCACGCGGTGGAACAGGCCGCGTCCGAGCGCGGAAAAATGGTGCTGGTCGGCAACTCCGACTACCTCGACGAGCGCGAGGTCCACTACCTGCGGGCCTTCCTCGGGATGCGGGTCTCCGGGCTGATCCTGATCAGCCAGGGACTCAGCGACAACGCCGCCACCGAGATCGACGCCTGGGACGCCCGGGTGGTGCTGCTGCACGAGCGGCCCGAGGCCATCGACGACATCGCGGTGCGCACCGACGACATCGGCGGCGCGCAACTCGCCGTGCGCCACCTGCTGGAGCACGGCCACGACTACGTGGCCTGCCTCGGCGGCACCGAGGTCACCCCGGTGATCGGCGACCCCGTCACCGACCACGTCGTCGGCTGGCGGCGGGCCATGGAGGAAGCCGGGCGGTCCACCGAGGGCCGCCTTTTCCAGGCCCCCTACAACCGCTACGACGCCTACGAGGTCGCGCTCGACCTGCTGGCCGGCCCCGACCGGCCGCCTGCCATCTTCTGCGCCACCGACGACCAGGCGATCGGCGTCCTGCGGGCCGCCCGCGAACTGCGCATCGACGTCCCCGAACAGCTCGCCGTGGCCGGCTTCGACGACGTCAAGGAGGCGGCACTCGCCGACCCCCCGCTGACCACGGTGGCCTCCGACCGCCAGGCCATGGCCCGCGCCGCCGTCGACGCGGTCCTCGACGACTCCCTCCGCGTCCCCGGCGCCCGCCGCGAACGCCTCCGCCAATTCCCTTCCCGCCTCGTGGTCCGCGGCTCCTGCGGCTGCCACCGCTAGCCTGCGGCTCGCTTCTGCGGGGTACGTCACCCTCCGCCCGCGGACGGCGCCCCCTCCCGGGGGCGTGGGGGGCTGCATCTGATCCGCGGCCGGCGCCGCGCGGACGCGCGCAACCCACCACCGGCCGGTGGTCCGGCACGGACCGAACAGCCCCTTTCGCACGGTGGCGACGTGCACCTCGTCGACGGCCGGCCGCGCCGTTCCCCGCGCCCCTATCGGGCGCCGCCCGCCGCAGAGGGCAACCGCCCAGGGGCGCGAGGCTGCATCCAATCTGCGGCAGAGCCGAGCCACTCAGGGGCGCGAGGAACTGCGCGCGCAACCCACCACCGGCCGGTGGTCCGGATACGACAGAAACAGCCCCCCACGGCCGGTGACGACATGCACCTTGTCGACGGCTAGTCGCGCCGTTCCCCGCGCCCCTGAGGGGCGCCGCCTGCCGCGGAGGGCAACTCACCGGCCGGTGGTCCGGATACGACAGCAACAACCCCTCACGGCCGGTGATGACGGGCACCCCGTCGTGGGGGCGGGTGGTGGCGGGCCGTCGCCATGTGACGGCGGGTGGAGGGCCGATCTTGTTTACATCGGGCATATTGTCTGGGTTCTCAGCGTGTGCTCAGCCGGCTCTCATTTTCTGGGCCCAGAGTCATTGACATGACCGAGAGCAGCCGCAACGGCGGCGAACCCCAGCACCCGCAGGACCCGCAGCTTCCGCTCTACTTCGGCCCCCAGGCCCCGGTCCCCTCCTCCTCCGCGCCCGGGGGCGCCTACGCCGGCTTCCCGCCGCCGCCCCCGCCGTACGGCCCGACCGCCGAGACCGGCGGGCCCGGTGAGCCCGGCGGGCACCGGCGGCGCCCCCGCAGGCCCGTCGCCCTCTTCGCCGCGGCCGCGATCGCGGCCGGCGTGATCGGCGGCGGCGTCGGCGCCCTCATCGGCAATGCCACCGACCACTCGGGCAGCACCAGCGCCGGCGTAACCGGCGGCGGTTCCGCCGTGGTCAACGCCGCCGCGCTGAACGGCACCGTCGCCGGTGTCGTCAAGGCGGTCGACCCCAGCGTCGTGGAGATCAACGCCACCTCGGGCCAGGGCAAGGCCACCGGCTCCGGCGTGATCATCACCGCCGACGGCCAGGTCGTCACCAACAACCACGTCGTGGCCGGCGCCGGCCGGATCAGCGTCACGTACGCCAACGGCAAGACCGCCGCCGCGAGCGTCGTCGGCACCGACCCGGCCAAGGACCTGGCGCTGATCAAGATCCAGGGCGCGGGCGCCCTGCCCGCCGCGACCCTCGGCGACTCCTCCGCCGTCGCCATCGGCGACCAGGTCGTCGCCATCGGCTCCCCCGAGGGCCTGAGCAACACCGTGACCAGCGGCATCGTGTCCGCGCTCGACCGCGACGTGACCGTCCCGGTCGAGGACGGCCAGAGCCAGAGCCAAGGCCAGGGCTTCGGCGGCAACGGCAGCGGGCGCGGCGACCAGTGGCCGTTCTCCTTCGGCGGCAACCAGTACAACGGCAACACCGGCGACTCCACCACCACGTACAAGGCGATCCAGACCGACGCCTCGCTCAACCCCGGCAATTCCGGCGGCGCCCTGATCAACATGGCCGGCCAGGTCGTCGGCATCAACTCGGCGATGTTCTCCAACTCCTCGTCCGGTTCGTCCTCGTCGGCGTCCGGCAGCGTCGGCCTCGGCTTCGCCATCCCGATCAACACCGTGAAGGCCGACCTCGGGACGCTGCGCGGCGGCGGCACCAACTGAGCCACTCGGACCAGCGGCGCCGTGCGACGCTGGGAGGGTCAGCGGCACCACCCATGTCGAGCAGCGAGGTATTCCCCACCATGAGCCCTGGTCCCGGCTCCGCCCCCAGCGCCGGCGAGTCCGGCGAGGCGCCCGCCCGCATCCTGATCGTGGACGACGAGCCCGCCGTACGCGAGGCGCTGCGCCGGAGCCTGGCCTTCGAGGGCTACGACACGGAGCTGGCCGCGGACGGCATGGCCGCGCTGGAGACCGCCGACACGTACCGCCCCGACGCGATCGTGCTGGACGTCCTGATGCCGCGGATGGACGGCCTGACCACCGCCCGCCGGCTGCGGGCCACCGGGGTCACCACCCCCATCCTGATGCTCACCGCCAGGGACACCGTCGGCGACCGCGTCACCGGGCTCGACGCGGGCGCCGACGACTACCTGGTCAAGCCCTTCGAGCTGGACGAGCTGCTGGCGCGGCTGCGCGCCCTGCTGCGGCGCAGCTCCTACGCCGCCGCCGCGGGGGGCGAGCTCGCGGACCACATCCTGGCCTTCGCCGACCTGCGGATGGACGCCACCACCCGCGAGGTCACCCGCGACGGCCACCCCGTGGAGCTGACCCGCACCGAATACACCCTGCTCGAACTGTTCCTGACCCACCCCCGCCAGGTGCTCACCCGCGAGCAGATCCTGAAGGCGGTGTGGGGCTTCGACTTCGAGCCGTCCTCCAACTCCCTCGACGTGTACGTGATGTACCTGCGGCGCAAGACCGAGGCCGGCGGCATGCGGCGCCTGGTGCACACCGTGCGCGGGGTGGGCTACGTCCTGCGCGCCCCCGACGGCGGTCCCGCGTGAAGAAGCTCGCCCTGCGCTCGCGGCTGACCCTGCTGACAGCCGTGGCGGTGGCGGTCGCGGTCGCGGCCGTCGCGCTCGCGTCGTGGTTCATCACCCGCGACCAGCTGGTCACCCAGCTCGACTCGACGCTGCACAGCACCGCGGTCGCCCCCGGCTACCTGACCAAGACGATCCAGGACTGCATGTCGTCCGTGCAGTCCGGCGGCAACCTGCCGCCGAGCGCGGTCGGCGTCCAGATCGTCAAGGCGGACGGGACCCGCTGCGTCGGTGACGGCACACCGCCGATCAAGGTCCAGGCCCGCGACATCGAGGTGGCGGAGGGCGCCGTGGACAGCGTGACGCACAACGGCCGTACCGACAGCGGCCAAGCCGTCCGCGTCTTCACCGAGCCGCTGACCAGCGGGCCCTCCCGGGCGTCCACCGGCTACGCCCTGTCCATCTCCCGTCCGCTGGCCGAGATCGACAAGACCCTCACCACCCTGGCGTGGGTGCTGCTCGCCGTCGCCGGGATCGGTGTGATCGGCGCGTCCAGCGCCGGGCTGTGGATCGCCCGTACGGGACTGCGGCCCGTCGACCAGCTGACGGAGGCCGTCGAGCACGTCGCCCGCACCGAGGACCTGAACGTCCGCATCCCGGTCGAGGGGGAGGACGAGATCGCCAGGCTCGGCAAGTCCTTCAACGCGATGACGGCCGCGCTGGCGTCGTCCCGGGACCGCCAGCAGCAGCTGATCGCCGACGCGGGGCACGAGCTGCGCACCCCGCTGACGTCGCTGCGCACCAACATCGAGCTGCTGGAGCGCAGCGAGGCGACGGGCCGGGCCATCCCGCCGGAGGACCGGCGGGCGCTGCTGGCCTCGGTGAAGGCGCAGATGACCGAACTGGCCGCGCTGATCGGCGACCTCCAGGAGCTGTCCCGCCCGGACGCCGCCCCGACGCTGCAGGTCGTGCCGCTGCACGAGATCACCGGCACCGCCCTGGAGCGCGCCCGGCTGCGCGGGCCCGACCTGACCATCACCGCCGACGTGTCGCCGTGGTTCGTCCGCGGCGAGGCGGCGGCCCTGGAGCGGGCCCTGGTCAACCTGCTGGACAACGCGGTGAAGTTCAGCCCGCCGGCCGGCCGGATCGACGTGACGCTGTACGGCGGCCGGCTGACCGTACGCGACCACGGGCCCGGCATCCCGGCCGAGGAACTGCCGCACGTCTTCGAGCGCTTCTGGCGTTCGCCGAGCGCCCGCTCGCTGCCCGGCAGCGGTCTCGGCCTGTCCATCGTGGCCCGCACGGTGCACCAGGCCGGCGGCACGGTCGCCCTGACCCCGGCCCAGGGCGGCGGCACCGAGGCCACGTTGTATCTGCCGGGCGCCCCCACGGCCCCGCCGGACGCCCCGCCGACAACCTGACCGCGTCTCGGAATATGAAACACCCGTCTCAGATTGCGGCGGCAGGCGAATACTTGGCGGCACCATCCACTTCACGGGAGGTGCGTCAACCGTGCGTCGCTGGATCATGCTCGCGCTGGGGACCGCCGCGCAGACCGCGGCCTGTGCGTTCGTCTACGGCATCCCGTATCTCGCCGACGACCTGCGCACGCAGCAGGACCTGACCCTCACCCAGGTCGGACTCCTGGTGGCCTGCCCGACGGCGGGCCTGGTGCTCGCCCTCTACGGCTGGGGCGCCGCGGCCGACCGGTGGGGGGAGCGGGTGGTCATCTCGGTGGGGCTCGGCGCCGCGGCGGCGGCACTCGGCGGGGCCGCCCGGGGAGCGCACGGGATGGTCGCGCTCGGCGCGCTGCTGGTGCTGGCGGGCGCCGCGGGCGCCTCGGTCTACTCGGCCAGCGGGCGGCTGGTCATGGGGTGGTTCGCGGCGCGCGAACGCGGCCTCGCGATGGGCATCAGGCAGACGTCCACCCCGCTGGGCATGGGCCTGGCCGCGCTCGCCATGCCGCCACTGGCCGGAGCGCACGGGCTGCGCGGCGCCATCGGCTTCCTGGCCGTGCTGTGCGCGGTGATCGCGGTGCTCATCGCGCTGTTCGCCGCCGACCCGGTGCGGCCCGCCGCGAAGACCGCGGAGCCCGCGTCCAACCCCTACCGCGGCTCGCGCCTGCTGTGGCGCATCCACGGCTCCGCCGCGCTGCTGGTCGTCCCGCAGTTCACCGCCGGGGCCTTCGCGCTGGTGCTGCTGGTGGACGTACGCGGCTGGTCCCCGGTGCACGCCGGGCAGCTGATCGCCGTCGGCCAGGGACTGGGCGCGGTCTCCCGCATCCTGGTCGGCCGCTGGTCGGACCGCGTCGGCGACCGGCTGCGGCCCATGCGGCAGCTGGCCGTGCTCACCGCGGCCGTGGTCGCCTGCGCCGCGCTGACCACCGCCTTCCCCTCACCGCTGACCGCGGCCGCGCTGGTGGCCGCCATCGCGATCACGTCGAGCACCAACGGGCTGTCCTTCACCTCCACCGCCGAGCACGCCGGGCCCGCCTGGTCGGGCCGCGCCCTCGGCGTCCACAACACCGGCCAGAACCTGACCGCCGCGGTCGTGCCGCCCGCCATGGCCGCGGTCATCTCCGCCACCGCCTACTGGCCCGGGTTCGCCCTGGCCGCGGTCACCGCCTGCGCGTCGGCCGCGATCATCCCGGTGGCGTCCGCGATGCCCGCCCGCCCCGAGCCGGACCGGCCCCGTACGATTCCGGCATGACCGACCGGCGGATCGACACCCTGACCGACCTCCCCGCCGACACCGCGCGGGCGGTGCTCGACCTGATCTCCGGCGCGGCCGCCGCGGACGGCCAGCCGGCGGTGTCCGAGCAGGGCCGACTGCACGTGCGCGGGGGCGGCCGGGAGGGCGTAAGGCACCTGCTGCTCTTCTCCGGCGACGACCTCGCCGGATACGGGCAGATCGAGGGCACCGACCCCGTCGAGGCACCCGCCGCGGAATTCGTCGTCCGGCCCGAGCACCGGCTGCACGGCCACGGGCGGGCGCTCGGCGACGCGCTGCTCGCCGCGAGCGAGCACCGGCTGCGGGTGTGGGCGCACGGCGGCCACCCCGCCGCGCGGCACCTGTCCGTGCTGCTCGGCCTCAAGCTCTTCCGCGAGCTGCGCCAGCTGCGGATGCCGCTGGACGGGCCCCTCCCCGAGCCGGTGCTGCCCGACGGGGTGACCGTGCGGGCCTTCCGCCCCGGGCAGGACGACGCGCAGTGGCTCGCCCTCAACGCGGCGGCCTTCGCCCACCACCCGGAGCAGGGCTCACTCACCCAGCGTGACCTCGACGACCGCATGGCCGAACCCTGGTTCGACCCGGCCGGCTTCTTCCTGGCCTTCCGCGGCCCCACCCTCGTCGGCTTCCACTGGACCAAGGTCCACGACGACCTCGGCCTCGGCGAGGTCTACGTCGTGGCCGTCGCCCCCACCGAACAGGGCAGCGGCCTCGGCCGCGCCCTGACCACGATCGGCCTGACCCACCTGGCCACCACCCGCGCCCTCCCGGGCGCCCTCCTCTACGTCGACGCCGACAACCCGGCCGCTCTCGCGGTCTACGAACGCCTCGGCTTCACCACGTACGAGGTCGACCTGATGTACCGCACCGAGACCTAGCCGGAGGCTTCCCCGAGCCTGCCACTTGCGGTGCCGCCGCTTGCCCGCGGCCCGGCGGGGCTTGCCGCGCAGTTCCCCGCGCCCCTGAAAAACGCTCACCCTCTGCCGCAGAGGCAACGCTGAGCGTAGGAGGACGCAGGCCACAAGGGGCGCGGGGAACTGCGCGCCCCGCCGACAAGGCGGGAAAGATGCGAACGCCACCGCAAGGGGCACCCACCCAGGGGCGCGGGGAACTGCGCGCCCCATCACGATGCACGCGCAGGCAGGCAGCGCACCGCAAGGGGCAATCACCTGGGGGCGCGGGGAACTGCGCGCGCAACCACGACGGCGGCCGCGGGCAAGCACCGCACCGCAGGCCCGGCCGCTGGAAGCGGAACAGGCGTGCGGGACGTCCCGCGAACGGCCGACGGGGGCACCCCGAGGACCCGAAGCAACCCCGCCGGAGGCGCTGCGCTTGCCTGACGGCAATGCTCTCGTTACCGGCGGTTCAACCGCCCTTGCAAGCATCTCAGGATGCAGCCCGCTGCCCCCCACCACCCACCCCCGCCCGACCTGCCGAAACCCCCATGGGCACGAGACAATGGAACGACGGCTGCTGGCCGCCTGATGGGGAGTGTCGGCCGCGTGTACGACGTGCCGGAACCGGAGGAGGGCTCGCACATCATGGCCCAGACGAATCACCCCAGCGTCCCAGCCCAGCCCCAGTCGAGGCAGGGCGAGGGCACCACCGACGCGTTCGGCACCTTCCGGCCCCGCGTCGTACCCGATCTGGAACCGGAACCGCCGGGGCTCGACGCGGCGAGCGAGGAATACGGGGAAGAGCTGCCGCAGGGCCGCTTCCTCGACCGGGAGCGCAGCTGGCTGGCCTTCAACGAGCGGGTGCTCGAACTGGCCGAGGACCCGGCCACCCCGCTACTCGAACGGGCTAACTACCTGGCGATATTCGCCAGCAATCTGGACGAGTTCTTCATGGTCAGGGTCGCGGGCCTGAAGCGCCGCATGGCCACCGGGGTGGCGACGCGCTCCGCGTCCGGCCTGCAGCCCAGGGACGTGCTCGACCTGATCCTGACCAGGTCCCGCGAGCTCATGGCCAGGCACGCCGCCTGCTTCCAGAACGACATCGCCCCGCAGCTGGCCGACGAGGGCATCCACGTCATCCGCTGGGGCGAGCTGACCGAGAAGGAGCAGGCGCGGCTCGCCACGCTCTTCCGGCAGCAGATCTTCCCGGTGCTGACCCCGCTGGCCGTCGACCCGGCGCACCCCTTCCCGTACATCTCCGGCCTGTCGCTGAACCTGGCGGTGGTCGTACGCAATCCCGTCTCCGGCCACGAGCACTTCGCGCGGGTGAAGGTGCCGCCGATCCTGTCCCGCTTCCTGGAGGCCGGGCCGCAGCGCTACGTCCCGCTGGAGGACGTGATCGCCGCGCACCTGGAGGAGCTCTTCCCGGGGATGGACGTCCTGGACCACCACATGTTCCGCGTGACCAGGAACGAGGACCTGGAGGTCGAGGAGGACGACGCGGAGAACCTGCTCCAGGCGCTGGAGAAGGAGCTGATGCGGCGCCGCTTCGGGCCGCCGGTACGCCTGGAGGTCGAGGAGTCGATCGCCCCCCGTGTGCTGGACCTGCTGGTGCACGAGCTGAAGATGAAGCACACCGAGGTCTATCCGCTGCCCGGCCCGCTGGACCTGACCGGCCTGTTCGCGATCGCGCGGCTGGACAGGCCCGAGCTGAAGTTCCAGAGCTTCATCGCGGGCACCCACCGCGACCTGGCCGAGGTGGAGTCCGCGACACCGCCGGACATCTTCGCGGCGATGCGGGAGCGGGACATCCTGCTGCACCACCCGTACGACTCGTTCTCCACGTCCGTGCAGGCCTTCCTCGACCAGGCGGCCGCCGACCCGGCCGTGCTGGCGATCAAGCAGACCCTCTACCGCACCTCGGGCGACTCGCCGATCGTGGACGCGCTGATAGACGCGGCCGAGGCGGGCAAGCAGGTGCTGGTGCTGGTCGAGATCAAGGCGCGCTTCGACGAGCAGGCCAACATCAAATGGGCCAGGAAGCTCGAAGAGGCCGGCTGCCACGTCGTCTACGGCCTGGTGGGCCTCAAGACGCACTGCAAGCTCTCGCTGGTGGTCAGGCAGGAGGGCGACACCCTGCGCCGCTACAGCCATGTGGGCACCGGGAACTACCACCCCAAGACGGCCAGGCTCTACGAGGACCTGGGCCTGCTGACCGCCGACCCGCAGGTCGGGGCGGACCTCTCGCACCTGTTCAACCGGCTGTCCGGCTACTCGCGGCGGGCCACCTACAACCGGCTGCTGGTCGCGCCGCGCAGCCTGCGCGACGGCCTGGTCGCCCGGATCATGGCGGAGATCGAGCACCACCGGGCCGGCAAGCCGTCGTTCGTCCGCATCAAGGTCAACTCGATCGTGGACGAGGCGCTGATCGACGCGCTCTACCGCGCCTCGCAGGCCGGCGTCCCGGTGGACATCTGGGTGCGCGGGATCTGCGCGGTACGCCCGGGTGTGGCCGGGCTGTCGGAGAACATCAGGGTCCGCAGTGTCCTGGGCCGATTCCTCGAGCACTCCCGGGTGTTCGCGTTCGGCAACGGCGGCGAGCCCGAAGTGTGGTTCGGCAGCGCCGACATGATGCACCGTAACCTCGACCGCCGCATCGAGGCGCTGGTCAGGGTCGCCGACCCGGCCCACCGCGCCACCCTCAACCGCCTGCTGGAGACCGGGATGTCGGACACCACGTCCTCCTGGCACCTGGCGGCTGACGGCAACTGGACCCGGCACAGCACCGACGCCGAAGGGCGCCCGCTGCGCAATGTCCAGGAGATGCTCATCGACGCCCGGAGGCGCCGGCGTGGCCCATCAGCAGCTACCTGACCGGCTGCCGTCGCAGCACAGCCACACCCTGCCGGACGGCGGCGGCGCGCCCGCCCATCCGCCCCCGTCCGCAGCACAGAACAGAGCCAGGCCGCAACGCCTGCCCGCGCTTGGCGGCAGCGCACCGGCAGACAACGGGGACACGGGGACCAGCACCAGCATGAACGCCGAAGCGTACGACGCCACGCCGCCGGGCGGCGGCACCGCGGGCGAGGTGCTGACCCGCTACCTGCACGAGCGCGCCGCCGCCTTCCTGCGCGGCCTCAGCCTGCGCGGTGAGAACGAGGCCGAGGCCGACGCGCTGCTGCGCGGCAGCGCCCGCCGCATCGGCGGGGTCCTGCACATCTACGCGCCGCTGACCGACCCCGCCTGGGCCGAGCCGCTGCGGAGCGAGCTGGGCTGGCTGACCACGACGCTGGGCCGCGAGCCGCGCTACGCCACCCGGCTGGCCCGGCTGCTCGACGCGCTGCGGCGGCTGTCGGTCGCGATCGACGAGCCGGCCGTCGTGGGCGGTGCGGCGGCGCTCGCGCCGGCGCCCTCCGGCGGGCCGCTGGCCCTGGGCGCGGCCCGTGCGGGCGCCCTGCTCGAACGCCAGCTGACGCTGGCGAGGACCCGGGCGCACTCGGCCTCGCTCCAGGCCATGGGCTCCTCCCGCTTCCACGCGCTGGCCGACGCGATCGCCGTCCTGGTCTCCGATGTGCCGCTGGCACCCGCCGCTGCGGCCCCGGCACGCACCGCCCTGCCGCCGCTGGCCGCGCAGGCGTACCGGCGGCTCGGCGACGCCGCGGCCTCACTGCCGCTGCACCGGGCAGGGCACCCGTACAACGCCGACGCGGTCCAGGCCTCGCTGGGCGCCGACCTCACCGCCGACCTGCAGGACGCCCCCTGGCACCAGGTCCGCGTGCTGCTGCGGATGAGCCGCTACGCCGCCGAGGTCAGCCGCCCGGAGGGCGACGCCGACCGGCAGCGGCTCGCCGACGCGGCCGGGCTGCTGGAGCGGCACCGGGAGGCGGCCGAGTCCGCGTCCGCGGTCGCCTCGGCCGCCCGCACCCCGCGTATAGCGCCGGCGACCGCCTACGCCCTCGGCGTGCTGCACGCCGACCAGCGGCACGAGGTCGAAGCGGCCCGCTTCGCCTTCTCCCGGCTGTGGCAGACCGCGGTCCCGGGGCCGCGCGGGCTGTGAGCGGCGACAGCGCGGCCGTCCTGGCGGCCGGTGTGGTGCTCTGGCGCACCGCACCGGCGGGCATCGAGATCGCCCTGATCCACCGGCCGCGCTACGACGACTGGAGCCTTCCCAAGGGCAAGCTCAAGCGGGGCGAGGCCTTCTCCGAGGCCGCGCTGCGCGAGACCCGCGAGGAGACGGGCCTGGCCTGCGACCTGGGCGCCGCGCTGGCCGTCACCCGCTACCTGGTCGACGGCCGCCCCAAGGAGGTCCGCTACTGGGCCGCCCGTGCCCACGCGGGCGACTTCGTCGCCAACACGGAAGTGGACGCCATGGCCTGGCTCCCCCCGACCACCGCCCGCCACCGCCTCACCCACGACCGCGACCGCCCCCTCGTCGACGCCCTCCTGCTGGCGCTGGCCTGAGCGGTAGTGCCTGCCCCTTGCCCAGGGGTTCCGCCGCCCCCGGCCGCGGCGGGCGTGGGTAGCCCCATCGCCAAGGGGGTGCCCCTCAGGGGCGCGGGCTGCGTCCGCTGTGCGGCCGACACGGCGCGCTCTGCTGCGTACGGCGGCGCCCTACAGGGGCGCGGGGCCGCACCTGATGTGCGGCTGGCGCCGCGTGGGCGCGACCAGCCGCAGACGAGCTGCACGTCGTCACCGGCCCGAAAGGGGCTGTTGCTGTCGGAGACGGACCACCGGCCGGTGGTGGGCTGAGCGCGCAGTTCCCCGCGCCCCTGACAGGCACCCCCCTTGCCGAAGGGGCACCCCGCATCCACCGCGCCCGGGGCCGGCGCGACCCGCTGCACAAGGGGAACGTGCGTACCTCCCGCCCCCCTGGAAGGGCCGGCACCGGGCTGACGGGTGAGGTTCACCTTCAGTTAACCCTCTCCCGTTGGTCGCTTCACCTGATCTGCCTAATTTCGGCCTTACCGGTGAGCACCAGCCGCCGGAGCACGCGGATACACAACTCTCTGCTTCGCCGTCGATCCGGCGGGCTCTCGGAAGGAACACACGAAGGTGAAGCTTCAGCGTAAGAGCGGGCTGCGGGCCCTGACCGTCGGCGCGGTCGCGATTACCGGTGCGCTCGTCCTGTCGGCCTGCGGTTCGGACGACAACAGCGACAGCAGCAGCACACCGAGCAACTCGGCCAGCAGCTCGAGCAGCGCGTCGAGCGGCACCGGCACCAACGCGATGGGTATCTCCTGCGCGCCCGGCAAGCTCCTGTCCTCGGGTTCGACCGCCCAGCAGAACGCGATCGAGACCTGGGTCAAGGACTACCAGCAGGCCTGCAGCGGCTCCACGATCAACTACAAGCCGTCCTCCTCCGGCGAGGGCATCATCGACTTCAACAACGGCACGGACGCCTTCGCGGGCTCCGACTCGCCGCTGAAGCCCGAAGAGGTCGCCAAGTCCAAGAGCGTCTGCACCGGTGGCACGGGCATCAACATCCCGATGGTCGGCGGCCCGATCGCGATCGGCTACAACCTGCCGGGCGTCAACAACCTCGTGCTGAACGGCTCCGCGCTGGCGAAGATCTTCAACGGCAAGATCACCACCTGGAACGACGCGGCCATCAAGGCGCTCAACCCGGGTGTCACCCTGCCGAGCACCAAGATCCAGTCCGTCCACCGCCAGGACGACTCCGGCACGACCGACAACCTGACCAAGTACTTCAAGGGCTCCGCGCCGGCCGACTGGCCGTACGAGCACGCCAAGGCGTGGGCCGCCAAGGGTGGCCAGGCCGCCGCGAAGTCCGCGGGTGTCGCCGCGCTGGTGAAGCAGACCGAGGGCTCGATCGGCTACTTCGAGCTGTCCTACGCGACCGCCAGCCAGATCCCCACGGTCAAGATCAACACCGGCGCCTCCGCCCCGGTCGAGGCCACCACCGCCAACGCCTCCGCGGGCATCGCCCAGGCGAAGGTCACCGGCACCGCCCCCGACCTGGCGCTGGACCTCGGCGCCGCGTACACCACCAAGGCGGACAACGCCTACCCGATCGTCCTGGTGACGTACGAGATCGCCTGCGACAAGGGCAACAAGGCCGACACCCTGGCCCTGACCAAGTCCTTCCTGAACTACATCGCGAGCGACGCCGGCCAGGCCAAGCTCTCGGACGCGGGCTACGCGCCGCTGCCGGCCGCGATCGCCACGCAGGTCCGCACCACCATCTCCGCCCTTTCCTGATCGAAGCGCGGAGGGTCCCGCGGCCGACGGCCGCGGGACCCTCCGCGTATCCGGTGCACCGCCGCCGGGGGAGTCCGCTCCCCCACCCAGACCGGAGAAAACACACATGACAACCACCGCTCCACCCCCGACAAGGCCTGAGCCGCACCGGGCCGCGAAGGCCGTGTCCCGCCCCGGCGACCGGATCTTCGCCGGCATGGCCCGCGGATCCGGCATCCTGCTGCTGGTCGTGATGGCAGCCATCGCGATCTTCCTGACCGTCCGCGCGGTCAACGCCATCTCCAAGGACCACGGCAACTTCCTGACCACCTTCGAGTGGACGCCGAGCCTGAACCCGCCGGTCTTCGGCATCGCGGTCCTGGCCTACGGCACCGTGGTCAGCTCGATCATCGCGATGGCCATCGCCGTGCCGATCGCGATCGGCATCGCGCTGTTCATCACCCACTACGCACCGCGCCGCCTGGGCGGTCCGATCGCCTACGTGATCGACCTGCTCGCCGCGGTCCCCAGCATCGTCTACGGCCTGTGGGGCGCCCTCTTCCTGGTGCCGCACCTGAGGGGCGTCAACCTCTGGCTGGACAACTACTTCAGCTGGACCTACATCTTCCACAAGCAGGACCCGAACTCCGCGGCCCGCTCGCTGTTCACCGTGGGCATCCTGCTGGCGATCATGATCCTGCCGATCATCACCAACGTCAGCCGCGAAGTGATCAACCAGGTGCCGAAGATGCACGAGGAGGCGGCGCTCGCGCTCGGCGCGACCCGCTGGGAGGTCATCCGCCTGTCGGTGCTGCCCTTCGCCCGCTCCGGCATCATCAGCGCGTCCATGCTGGGCCTGGGCCGCGCCCTCGGCGAGACCATGGCGGTCGCCACCGTGCTGTCCGCCTCGCCGGTCCTGTCCGCCCGCATCCTGGACCCGGTCGGCGGCACCTTCTCGCAGAACATCGTCGCGAAGTTCGGTGAGGCCGACGACTTCGGCCGGGACGCGCTGATCGCCTCCGGCCTGGTGCTGTTCCTGATCACCCTGCTGGTCAACGGCGCCGCGCGGATCATCATCCAGCGCCGTAAGGAATACTCGGGGGCCAACGCATGAGCGACACGATCCTGGACGCCAAGCAGGCGTCCGACCGGCCCGCCTCCCCGCGGCTCGCGTCCCGCCACCTGCCGCGCTGGAGCCCGCTGGCCATCGCCGCCGGCGCGATCGCGGCAGGCGTGGCCATCGGCGCCGGCGCCGGGCTGAGCAGCCACATCCAGTGGGGCCTGATCGCCCTGCTGCTCTTCGTGGCCGGCTCGTACGCCATCACCGCCCGGGTCGAGGGCCGCAGGCAGGCCAAGGACCGGGTGGCCACCAGCCTGGTCTGGTCGAGCTTCATCCTGGCCGTCATCCCGCTGTACTCGCTGGTCGAGACCACGGTCCGCAAGGGCGCCGGCGTCATCGACGGCACCTTCCTGACGCACTCGATGAACAACGTGCTGACCATCCAGCCCGGCGGCGGCGTCTACCACGCCATCATCGGCACCCTGGAGCAGGTCGGCATCGCCACCGTCATCGCCGCCCCGCTGGGCATGCTCACCGCGATCTACCTCGTGGAGTACGGCAAGGGGAAGCTCGCGAAGTGGGTGACCTTCTTCGTCGACGTCATGACCGGCATCCCGTCGATCGTGGCGGGTCTGTTCATCCTGTCGGTCTGGTTCGTGGCCTTCGACAAGGCCCCGGCGTCCGGCTTCGCCGGCTCGCTGGCCCTGTCGCTGCTGATGATGCCGGTCGTGGTGCGCTCCACCGAGGAGATGCTCAAGCTCGTCCCGAACGAGCTGCGCGAGGCCTCGCTCGCACTCGGCGTCCCGAAGTGGCGCACCACCGTCAAGGTGGTCCTGCCGACGGCCGTCGGCGGCATCACCACCGGCATCATGCTGGCCATCGCGCGTATCGCGGGTGAGAGCGCCCCGATCGCCCTGCTGGTCTTCGGCAGTGCGGCGATCAACACCAACCCGTTCAAGGACCCGCAGTCCTCGCTGCCGTACTACATCTTCGAGCAGTACAACAACGGGAACCAGCCCAGCTACGACCGCGCGTGGGGCGCCGCCCTGGTCCTCATCGCGTTCGTGATGATCCTGAACCTGATCGCCCGGCTCATCTCCCGCTGGAAGGCGCCCAAGGCCGGTCGCTGACGCGGCCACTCCCAGCAGTCAGCGACCGCCCGCAGAAATGAAGTGATCCCCATGGCCAAACGAATCGACATCAGCGGCCTGTCCGCGTACTACAGCGCCTTCAAGGCGATCGACGACATCTCGATGACCATCGAGCCCGGCTCGGTGACGGCCTTCATCGGCCCGTCCGGCTGCGGCAAGTCGACCTTCCTGCGCACCCTGAACCGCATGCACGAGGTCACCCCCGGCGGCCGCGTCGAGGGCAAGGTGCTGCTGGACGACGAGAACCTCTACGGCGCCGGCGTCGACCCGGTGACCGTCCGCCGCACCGTCGGCATGGTCTTCCAGCGCCCGAACCCCTTCCCCACCATGTCGATCTACGACAACGTGGCGGCCGGCCTCAAGCTGAACGGCGTCCGCAAGAAGAACGAGCTGGACTCCATCGTCGAGAAGTCCCTCAAGGGCGCCAACCTCTGGAACGAGGTCAAGGACCGGCTGAACAAGCCCGGCTCCGGCCTGTCCGGCGGCCAGCAGCAGCGGCTGTGCATCGCCCGCGCCATCGCGGTCGAGCCGCAGGTGCTGCTGATGGACGAGCCGTGCTCCGCGCTCGACCCGATCTCCACCCTCGCCATCGAGGACCTGATCGGCGAGCTGAAGACCCGGTTCACCATCGTCATCGTGACCCACAACATGCAGCAGGCCGCCCGCGTCTCGGACCGTACGGCCTTCTTCAACCTGTCGGCGGTGGGCCAGCCCGGCAAGCTCATCGAGATCGACGACACCCAGCGGATCTTCTCCAACCCGTCCGTGCAGGCCACCGAGGACTACATCTCCGGCCGCTTCGGATAACCAGGACCGCCGTGCGGTGCTGCATGGCGGTGCCACCGCAAGGCGCAGGCCCCGCCCCCTGTCACAGGGGGCGGGGCCTGATCCGCTTCCGGGGCCCGGCGGGCTCAGCCGAAGACCAGCTTGACGACGTAGTAGCAGGCGGCGGCGACCAGCGCGGCGGCCGGCATGGTGATGAACCAGCCCGCCACGATGTTCTTGGCCACGCCCCAGCGGACCGCCTTGACCCGGCGGGTCGCGCCGACACCCATGATCGACGATGTGATGACGTGGGTGGTCGAGACCGGCGCCTGGAAGATGTACGAGGTCGCGTAGAGGATCGACGCGGACGTCGTCTCGGCGGCGAAGCCCTGCGGCGGGTCCAGGTCGATGATCCGCCGGCCCAGGGTGCGCATGATCCGCCAGCCGCCGGCGTACGTGCCGAGCGACATCATCGCCGCGCACACGAACTTGACCCAGATCGGGATGCCGAAGCCCTTGGACGGGTCGTGGATCACCAGCGCGAGCACCACGACGCCCATGGTCTTCTGCGCGTCCTGCAGACCGTGGCCCAGCGCCATGCCGGCCGCCGAGACGGTCTGCGCGATACGGAAGCCGCGCTTGGCCTTGTGCGGGTTGGTCTTCCGGAAGAACCACAGGATCGCCAGCATGATCAGGAAGCCGAGGACCAGGCCGACGACGGGCGACACGAACATCGGCACGATGACCTTGTCGACCACGCCCGACCAGTGCACGGTCGTACCGCCGGCGAGCGCCGCGCCCACCAGCCCGCCGAACAGCGCGTGGCTGGAACTCGACGGCAGTCCGAAATACCAGGTGGCCAGATTCCAGAAGATCGCGCCGGCCAGCGCCGCGAAGAGGATGGCCATGCCGGAGCGGCCGTGCGGGGTGCCGATCAGGCCCTCGCTGACCGTCTTGGCCACGCCGCTGCCCAGGAAGGCGCCGGCCAGGTTCATCACCGCGGCCATGGCCAGCGCCGCCTTGGGCGTCAGCGCCCGGGTGGAGACCGAGGTGGCGATGGCGTTCGCCGAGTCGTGGAAACCGTTGGTGTAGGTGAAGAAGAGCGCCACCAGGATGGTGACGATCAGCACAAAGGTGTCCACGTGGGTCAGGACTCCTTGACCGCGATGGTCTCCACCGTGTTCGCCACGTGCTCGAACGCGTCCGCGGCCTCCTCCAGCACATCCACGATCTGCTTGAGCTTGAGCACCTCCATGGCGTCGTACTTGCCGTTGAAGAGCTGGGCGAGCAGCTTGCGGTGGATCTGGTCGGCCTGGTTCTCCAGCCGGTTGACCTCGATCCAGTACTCGGTGAGGTTGGACATCGTCCGCAGGTTCGGCATCGCCTCGGCGGTCAGCTCCGCCGCCCTGGCCAACACCTCGATCTGCTGCTCGACGCCCTTCGGCAGCTCCTCGACGTTGTAGAGGACGACCAGGTCGACGGCCTCCTCCATGAAGTCCATGATGTCGTCGAGCGAACCGGCGAGGGTGTAGATGTCCTCCCGGTCGAAGGGGGTGATGAAGGAGGAGTTCAGCTGGTGGAAGATCGCGTGGGTGGCGTCGTCTCCCGCGTGCTCCGCCGCCCGCATCCTCTCGGCGATCTCGATGCGGGTAGCCGAATCGGCTCCGAGCAGTTCCATGAGGAGCTTCGAACCGGTGACGATGTTGTCCGCGGACGCGGCGAACATGTCGTAGAAGCTCGTCTCCCTGGGGGTCAGACGAAAGCGCACGTGGGTTCCTCGGGATACATCGGAGTCGGTCTCGTTGATGCTAGGCGCAACATCCGGCCACAGCTAACCGGCGTCATCCAGTGTCGCCCATGGGACAGAGTCCCCCGGACGGGGGATGCGTCGCACACGGTACCGATTCGGTAAGATATACCCACCAGGGGTATAAGGGGACAGAGAGGGCGGGCGGGATGACGGAGACGGCAGTGACGGATTCAACAGCGGGACCGGCAGACGAGATTGTGTCGCCGCCCGGGCCGCATGGCTATAGCCACGACAAGGAGTCCCATCTCAAACGGCTGCGCAGGATCGAGGGCCAGATCCGCGGGCTGCAGCGGATGGTCGAGCAGGACGTCTACTGCGTCGACATCCTGACCCAGGTCTCCGCCAGCACGAAGGGGCTGCAGTCCTTCGCGCTGCAACTGCTCGAAGAGCACCTGCGGCACTGCGTCGCCGCGGCGGCGGTCGGCGGCGGCCCGGAGATCGACGAGAAGGTCGCCGAGGCGACGGCGGCGATAGCGCGCCTGCTGCGGACCTAGCGGACGGCGCTGGTGGGCCTGGCGGCCCTGCCGGCCCACTAGCGGTCGACTTCCAGCACCTCGTCGATACGGGCGAAGCTCAGCCGCTCCTCGTCAGCGGTGGAAGCGGCGATGATCAGCTCCCCGCACAGTTCGATCTCGGCGAGGGCCACGGGGTCGTCCTGGACTGTTGCCCCGGGCGACGGCACCATCTCCGCACCACCTCCTCCGCCAAGCGTCCCGTCCAACGGCCGCCATCCAGCGTAAGGACCACCCCTGCCCCGGCGCATGGCACGTAAGGACCATTTTCCGGGCCCCCCCCCGGCCCGGCGCCCGATCAGCCGGGAGAAACGATCTTGCCGGTCCAGATGTCGCCACCCCCGGGCATCACGACGGCCACCGGCGTGCCGAAGCCGTCGAAAACGGTCGTCGACTGCACCCCGACCCCCTTCCCCTTCCCCCCGAAGCTGAACTGCTCGGTGAGCCGGCGCAGGCGCCCGTCCGCGTCCAGCCACGCGTCGAAGGGCACCCGGGTGACGGCGAAGCCCCTGGCCGCCGCGGCGAGCGCGCCCTGCGCACCCGGGCCCGCGAGGCGCGCGGCCCGCGCGATGTCCGCGACGCCGCGGAAGTGTCGTACCGGCGTGCCGCCCACCGTCCCGGCTCCGACCAGCACCACGTCGAGCGCCCCGCGCAGCAGCTCGGCGGCGGCGAGCGGCTCGGTCGCCCCGCCGGTGACCAGGTTGCCGTCGGGCAGCGTCGTGGTGTCCACCCTCACCCACTTGCCCGGGGGCACACCCTCGCCGCGGTCCTTCATATAGAGGGCGCCCGGCGTCAGCAGCTCGGTGACCGGCTTGTGCTCCTCCGCCCCCGCCGCGTCCCTGGGCAGCACCAGGGTCAGCTCGCCCTGCCGCCTGGCGTAGTCGAAGCGGCCGGTGCCCTCGACGGTCACCCAGGTGCCGCCGCTGGCCATCCGCATCGACGTGTCCACCAACGAGCTGCCGGCCCGCACCAGCGCGTCGGCGGCGTCCCGTACCGCCGCGGCGGGGTCACCGCCCGCGTCCTTGGCGCCGCCGGACCCGGTGTCGGCCGCGGCCCCGTGCTCCACGCACCCGGCGACCAGGGCCACCGCACACCCCGCAGCGGCCAGCGCCGTCGCCGTACGCCCGAGCCGCCGCCTGGCCATCGCCGCCACCATCCCTGCACCGTCCCTGTCCGCGCCTGGGCCCCACCTCGGTAACGACGGTCGGAAGCGGCCCGTCACGCCCGTTACCGTGGTGAGGTGCTGAAGTTGCCCACCGGTCAGGAGCCGAAGGCCGACGACCACCGGACCTCCGTCGTGGAAAACGGCTCCTTCGCCGGCGCCCGCTGCTCGTGCGGCTGGAAGGGCCCCGCCCGCCGGGCCCGCGACCGGGCCAGACGCGACGCCCGGGAGCACACCGAGGGCTGACGCCCGAGCGGGAAGGCCGGCCGGGCCGCGGCGAAGACTGATCCACCCGCCTGGCCCACGGCCGCAACCAGCACATCCTCCGCCACGTCTAGGACATGCAGAGTCCCCCTGATTGCGGCGGTGAAAGAGTGGACGTTCAGGCCCCCCGGCCCCTGTCCCCGACCCGGGTGCGGCGGCGTACCGCGCTCACGGCGGGCGGCGGCGCCCTCGCCGCGGCCTGGCTGACCGGCTGCGGCCCGGACGGCGGTGACAGCGGCAAAAGCGGCGGCGACGGCAAGCCGCCCCCGCCGCGTACGGCCACCGCGACCCCCACCCGCACCCCGAGCCCGACCTTCTCGCCGGTCGCCCCCGACTGGCGCGCGCTCGGCACGGCCCTGCACGGCCGGCTGGTCCGCCCGCAGGACGCGGCCTACGCCACCGACCGGCGGCTGTACAACACCCGCTTCGACCACCTGCGCCCGGCCGCCATCGCCTACGTCGACGACGCCGACGACATCCGCCGCTGCCTGGACTTCGCGCACCGCACCGCGACCGTGCCGGTCATCCGCAGCGGCGGCCACTCCTACGCGGGCTGGTCGAGCGGAGACGGCAAGCTGGTCATCGACGTCTCCCGGCTCAACTCGATCCACGTGGACGGCACCACGGCCACGGTCGGCGCCGGCGCCAAGCTCATAGACGTCTACTCCACCCTCGGCGAGCAGGGCAGGACGATCCCGGCCGGGTCCTGCCCCTCCGTCGGCGTCTCCGGGCTCACCCTCGGCGGCGGCCACGGCGTGATGAGCCGATCCATGGGCCTGACCTGCGACAACCTGATCGGCGCCACCCTGATCACCGCCGACGGCACGACCCACGAGGTCTCCGCCGACCACGAGCCCGACATCTTCTGGGCGCTGCGCGGCGCCGGCTGCGGCAACTTCGGCGTCGTCACCTCGCTGCGCTTCGCCACCCACCCGGTGCCCCAGGTCGTCACCGGCTACCTGACGTGGCCCTGGAGCCGGGCCGCCGACGTGATCGCCGGCT
The DNA here is from genome assembly GCA_036015235.1 of Streptomyces sp. NBC_00433. Lineage (NCBI taxonomy): Bacteria > Bacillati > Actinomycetota > Actinomycetes > Kitasatosporales > Streptomycetaceae > Streptomyces > Streptomyces sp. NBC_00433. The sequence continues at coordinate 4,275,587 of CP107926.1, forward strand.
GGCAGGGCTGGGGCCCCGACCAGCCGGACCACCTGTGGTCCGCGCTGCATCTGGACTGCGCCCCCGGCGGCTCGCCGACCGTGTCCGTACCGATGCTGTCCACCGGTTCGCGGGCCGACCTGTCCGCCGCCGCCGACCGGCTCGCCGACGCGGCCGGCGCCCCCGCCTCCTCGGTCTCCCTACACCCGCACACCTACCTGGAGGCGACCTTCTCCTACGCGGGCTGCGCGGGCCTGTCCGCGGCCCAGTGCCATCTGGCGCCCACCGGCCGGCTGCAACGCGAGACGTACACCGCGCGCTCCGACTTCTACGACACCGACCTGCCGGCCGCCGGTGTCAGCGCCCTGCTCTCGCAGGTCGAGCGGCTGGCGAGCGCCTCGGGCGGCGGCGCGGGCAGCATCGCCCTGATCGCGCTCGGCGGCGCCGTCAACCGGGTCTCCCCCACCGCGACCGCCTTCAGCCACCGGGGCTCGCGCTTCCTGGCCCAATACCTGGCTTCCGACGCCCTGTCGACGACCTCCTGGCTGGACACCACCCACAGCGCGATGCGCCGCTACGCCTCGGGCGGCGCCTACCAGAACTACACCGACCCGTCCCTCACCGACTGGCGCACCGCCTACTACGGGCAGAACGCCGACCGGCTGGCGTCCCTCAAGCACACCCTCGACCCGCAGCGCCTCTTCGACTTCCCGCAGGCCCTGTGACGCCCGCCCTGTGACGCCCGTCTTGTGGCACCGTCTTGTGACGCCCGCCTTGTGACGCCGCCGCCGCGAACGGCCGGAAGTCGCCTTGACCGGAGGCGGGCCCAGAGGGGTGTCAGGCAGCCAGGTCCTTGTCGTCCGCGCTGTGCCAGCGGTGCGGCGAGGCGGTGCGGGGCGGCCTGCGGTAGGGCGCCGGGCGGGCCACGACCAGGAAGGCCGCCCGGGTGCGGGCCAGCCGGGTGGTCAGCGCGGTGAGCAGGGCCAGGCCGAGAGGCGCGAGCAGCAGCACGGTCGCGGCGCCGAGGGCGAAGCCGCCGACCACGTCGGTCGGGTAGTGCGCGCCCAGGTAGACCTGGGCGAATCCCTCGGCCAGGGCCGCGCCTACGGCGATGAGGCCCGCCTTGCGGCTGACCATGAAGAGGCCGACCGCGACGGCCGCGGTGAGCGCGACATGGTCGCTGACGAAGGACGAGGCATGCTGCCCGCGCACCAGGACGTCCAGGCCGTCGTGGTCGACGTACGGCCGGGGGCGCTGGACCAGCGCCCGCACCGGGATGTCGAGCAGCAGCGCGGCACCGGCGGCCAGGCAGGCCCACAGGACCCCGGCGACCGCGGCGGGCGCGTCGGCGGAGCGCCTGGCGACCCGCCACCAGCACCATCCGGCCAGCAGCGCGGTCAGGGCGATCAGGCCGTATCCGCCGGCCACTTCCACGGCCCGGTCGACACCGCGGGGCGCGTGCTTGGCGAGATCGTTGATGGAGCGGAGCAGGGTGATGTCGGGGTTCGTGCTGTCGCTGGCGACCTCTGCCATGGCGGTGGTGCCCCTTACCACTAGCAACTGACCGTGCCTCAGTGGATCGGCACGTCCGCAACCTCCGTCGCTTGCGTACCAACCCATTGTCGCCCGTACAACGGCCGACACGGTACGTAGCGTTCCGGTCTTCGCCAGAAGATCACCATGCTGTTATCCAAGGGTGACCGGCGGCCCTTCGCGTACGCCAAGCGTGGGCCAGAGGGTGACGCGCCGTTCAGGCCGCGGCCACCGGAAGCGCCGCGGCGCCCGCCTGGGTGACCCGGGTGGCGCCGATGTAGTCGGCGCTGTCGATGCGGTCGAACCTGATCACGGCGCCGGTGTGCGGGGCGTCGATCATGTAGCCGCCGCCGACGTAGAGCCCGACGTGGTGGATCGAGCGCGGGTCGTCCAGGTCGTAGGCGAAGAAGACCAGGTCGCCCGGCAGCAGTTCGCTCCTGCCCGGGTGCGCGCCGGCATTCCACTGGTCCACGGCGACGCGCGGCAGCGTGATGCCGACCGAGGCGTACGCCGCCTGCGTCAGCCCCGAGCAGTCGAACCGCCCGCCCTGCGCCGCCGTCCCCTCACCGCCCCACAGATACGGGGTGCCGATCCGGGTCTGCGCGAAGTAGATCGCCCCCGCCGCCTGCTGCGACGGCTCCACCGACCCGACCGGCGCGGCGAAGCTCTTCTCCAGGGTGCGGATGGTCTTCACGTAATTCTGCGTCTCGGAGTACGGCGGCACCCCGGCGTACTTGATCACGGCATAGGCCCCCGCGTTGTACGCCGCCAGCATGTTGTCGGTGTTGTCGCCCGGGACGTTCTTCACATACGACGCCAGGTCGCAGTCGTAGCTCGCCGCCGACGGGATCGCGTCCTGCGGGTCCCACACGTCGGCCTTGCCGTCGCCATTGCCGTCGATGCCGTGGGTGGCCCAGGTGCCCGGGATGAACTGGGCGATGCCCTGCGCCTCCGCCCCGCTCTGCGCCCGCGGGTCCCAGCCGCTCTCCTGGTAGAGCTGGGCGGCCAGCAGCGCCGGATTGAGCGCCGGGCACAGATTGCCCCACTTCTGCACGATCGGCTGGTAGATGTCCGGCACCGCGCCCTTGGCCAGCCGCACCGCGCCGCCAGACCCGCCGCCGGCCAGACCCGCGGCCGCCGAATACGTCCCGACCACCAGCAGGGCCATGAAGGAGAAGAACAGCCCGCCGCCGAAGATGACGGCCAGCCAGACCTTACGCGCCATCAGCGCCGCCTCCCCTTCCGCACCTTGTCAGCCACCCCGCCGTCCACCTGGCAGGAACACACGTTCCTATCGTTGCCCAGCGGTTATCCTCGTGATACACAGAGTAGTCATCCATGTCCCATCGAACACCGGTCCGCGCACCAGTCTGACGTCTCAGGGCCGGATCACACGGACGATCCGCCGAGAAAGTCGCTCAGCGGCGTGCAACAGCGGAAACGTCGGTCAAGATAGATGCTGGCCCCTTGCGCCCCGGCAGGGGAGCCAACTGACAGAGCGGGGTGGTGAGTTCAATGTACGTGGCAGCCCCCAAGGGCGACATCAACACCATCATCGGCGGCATCGCACCGGACTGGGGGCCTTTCGGGTCCCTCGGCCAGGAAGCACGTGTGATGATCGAGGTGGTTATGGCGGTGGCGATCCTGCTGTGCCTGGCCATGGCGATCTGGGGTGCGGCGAAGCAACGGATCGGCGCGACGGCTCTGCGCGACACGTTCAGCGCGGAGCAGGGCAAGGGATTGATCATCGCCGGGCTGACCGGCGTGTTCATCATCGGTTCGCTCGGCACGCTGTTCACCATCGTCTACGGAATGGCCGTGTAGCCGGGCGGCCCCGCCGCCCGCCCGCAGGCCGCTCCCCCGCCAAGTCCCAGGAGCCCGTCCCAGGCTCCACCTTCCCACCCGAGGCTGCGTGCTGATGCCCACTCGACCAAGCAGCGGAGCCGTCCGCCCGACGCGGTCCTCCCGCGCGCCCGCGGCGCCCCGAGGGGCGGCCGCGCGATGAGCCTCGGCCAGGACGGACCCCCGACCAGGACCCGGATGCCGGAGGGCCACACGACCCACGGCGGCGGCACCCGCCGCGCGCAGCCCCGGCGCGCCCTGGTCACCGTGGTGGGCATCGTCGTCCTGCTGATCGCCGCCCTGGCCTTCGCCAACCGCGGCGACGGCCCGTCAGCCGGAGCCGACGGCACGGACACCGGCACCGGCACCTCGGGCGGCTCCGGCGGCACCCACGGCTCCGGCGCCGCGCCCACCGCGCCCACCGGGCAGAAGCCGGTGGACGGCAAGAGCGGCGCGGGCATCCCGGCGGGCTTCGCGCACACCGAGCAGGGCGCCCAGTCGGCGGCCGCCAACTTCGCGGTGGCGCTGGGCTCCGCCGACATGTTCGTCGCCGACCGCAGGCACCGCATCGTCAGCTCGATCTACGACCCGGCCGTCAGCGCCGGCCTGCAGACCGACCTGGACCAGGCCTACTCGGGCCAGGCGCTCAAGAACCTCGGACTCACCGCCGACGGCGCCGCGCCGGCCGGCTTCACCTTCGTCTCCCGCACCGTGCCGATCGGCACCAAGGTCACCGCGAACCCGGCGGGCACCGGCTCCGGCTCGGCCTCCGCCGACACGAAGACCGTCGAGGTGTGGTGCACCGACCTGGTCGGCCTGGCCGGCTCCGGCTCCACCAAGCCGGTCAGCACCGCCTGGTTCACCATCACCGAGCAGCTGGTCTGGTCCGGCGGCGACTGGAAGATCCGTTCCTCCTCGCAGAAGGACGGCCCCGCCCCGGTCGCCGCCGACAACCAGGCCGCCTCCGCCGACGAAATCGCCGGCGCGGTCCGGGACTACGGAGGGTTCACGTATGCCAGGTAGCCGTCTGCGCCGGTCCTTCGTGGCCGCCGCGGTCCTCGCACTCACGACCGGCCCGGTCTCGTCCGCCCTGGCCGCGACACCGCCTCCTGGGACGCCGACGCCCTCGGCGACCTCGGGCACGGGCAGCGACTCGTGTCGGCTGCTCGTGGGCTCCGCCAAGGACTTCTGCGAGAAGGACAACAAGGGCGGGGGAGGCGGTGGCGGGAGCAACAGCATCACCGACACCCTCGACCCGCTCACCTCGCTCGCCAAGGGCTGCGCCAACGCCGCCTCGTGGACGATCGACAAGCTGTCGGTCGCGGTGACGAAGACGACGCAGGTCGACTTCACCAACACCTCCTTCCTTCGGCAATATGCCGTGGTCTTCGCCGCGTCCACGATCCTGACGCTGATCCTGTGGCTGCTCGCGGTGGCCAAGCGGGCGGTGCGCGGGGCGCCGATGACCGAGGCGCTGACCGAGGCGGTCGGCTTCCTGTGGCTGACGGTGCTGGCGTCGGCCTTCACCCCGCTGATCCTCTACACGGTGGTGTCGGCGACCGACGCGGTCACCGATGTGGTGGCCTCGGGCACCAAGTCCGACACCGAGGTCTTCTTCGGGTCCTTCTCCGGCGCCCTGACCAAGGGCACCGACATCGGCGGCGGCCCGATCATGCTGATCGTGGTGTCGATGGTCTCGGTGCTCGCCGCCGGTGTGCTGTGGCTCGAACTGGTCATCAGGGCGGCGCTGCTGTACGTGGGCGCGCTGCTGGGCACCGCGGTCTACGCGGGCCTGGTGGACAAGAACATGTGGCACCACGTGAGGCGCTGGGCGGGCATCATGATCGCGGTGATCCTGGTCAAACCGGTGATAGTGATCGTGCTGGGCCTTGCCGGCGCGCTGTCCTCGTCCGACAACGGGCCCGACGCCTTCTCCGCGGTCGTCTCGGGCCTGGCCATCATCCTGCTGGCGATCTTCGCGAGCTTCATGATCTACCGCTTCGTGCCGGGCTTCGGCGACGACGTGGTGAACCTGCGCAACAGCCGCAAGGCCAGCGGGCAGAGCCAGGCCGCCGCGGTCATCTCCTCGCCCGCCGCGCTGGTCAAGCAGGGCATCAAGACGCACAGCGCCCGCGGCGGCCCGCAGGAGCAGGCCCAGGGCGGCGGCGCCCAGCCGTCGAACGCGGTGGCGGGCGGCATGGCCGCGCACAGCTCCCGCGGCGGCCAGGGCGGCGGCGCCGCACCGCCGCCGCGGCCCGCCGGCGGCCAAGGAGGCGGCGGCGGAGGCGGCTTCGGGTCGCCTTTCCGCGCGAACCAGGGATCGAACAACGGCACGCAGGGAGGTGATCGCGGGTGACGACCCAGCCCTTCACCCAGCCGCGCCGCACTTATCTCATCGGCAAGGCACGGCCCAACGCGATCGTGGGCAAGAACCGCGAGACCGGCGAGATCGTGCTGATCGTGCTCGGCGCCGGGCTCGGTATGCTCAACGGCCTGCTGGTCCCGTTCCTGCTGCTGCGCATCGTCGGCCTGATCGGCTGGCCGCTGCTGGCACTGGCCGCGGTCTTCCTGCCCTACCGGCGGCGCACTTTCTACCGCTGGTTCGAGATCAACCGCACCTACCGCCGTACGCTGCGGGTCTCGCCCACCTACCGCTCGGCGGTCCAGGAGGCCGGCATCGCGCTGGACGGGCGGGAGATCGAGGTGGGGCCGCCGCCGGGGATCGGCCGGATCAGCTGGCTCGCGGCGCCCTTCGGGCCCGACGAGATCGCGGTGCTGCTGCACGTGGACCGGCGTACGGTGACGGCGGCCATCGAGATCGAGGGCCCGGGTGTCGGCCTGCGGGACAGCGAGGACCAGGAGGCCCTGGTCGAGCGGTTCGGCACCCTGCTCAAGCACGTGGCGAACGGCGACGGTTTCGTCACCCGGATCCAGATGCTGGCCCGTACGCTGCCCGCCGACCCGGACGCGCACGCCAAGGACGTCGCCCAGCGCGGCGACCCGGACGCCGACCGGTGGCTCAAGGAGTCCTACGAGCAGCTCCAGTCGATGGTGTCGACGTCGTCCGAGCAGCACCGGGCATATCTGGTGGCGTGCATGCACTTCACCCGGGAGCTGTCCGCCGAGGGCAATGCGATGGCCCGCGCCACGGCGGTGCGCGGCACCAAGGTCGACAAGGACGCCGGCCTCGCCGCGGTGATGGCCCGCGAGCTGAACGACATCTGCGCCCGGCTCGCCGAGGCCGACATCCGGGTCAGGCAGCCGCTGGGCCAGGCGCGGCTGGCGTCGCTGGTGCACTCGATGTACGACCCCGACCACCCGATCGACCACATCCAGGCGATGACCCGGCGCAATGCGTGGCCGGCCGAGCTGGACGCGACCGAGCCGACCTTCCTGCAGGCCAAGACCCGCGAGTCGATGACCCGCGCGCCCTGGCACCATGCGACGGCCTGGATCAAGGAGTGGCCGCTGACGCCGGTCGGGGTGAACTTCCTGGCCCCGCTGCTGGTGCACACCCCGGACGTGATCCGCACGGTCGCGGTGACGATGGACCTGGAGCCGACCGACGTGGCCATCGAGCGGATGCTCACCGAGAAGACCAACGACGACGCCGAGGCCAGCCGCGCCGCGAAGATGAACCGTACGGTCGACCCGCGGGACCTCGCCCACCACGGCCGGATCGACCAGCGCGGCGAGGACCTGGCCAGCGGTGCCGCGGGGGTGAACCTGGTGGGTTACATCACGGTCTCCTCGCGCTCCCCGGAAGCGCTGGCGCGCGACAAGCGCACCATCCGCGCTTCGGCCGGTAAGTCGTATTTGAAGCTTGAGTGGTGCGATCGTGAGCACTACCGGGCATTCGTCAATACGTTGCCGTTCGCAACCGGCATCCGCCGCTAGCCGTCGCCACGAGGAGGCCATCGCCATGCCCATGCTGGACCCTCTTGCGGCGCTCACCGACGCGTTCACCAGCTTCCTGTTCGGCCGGGTCGAGTCGACCCGGCTGCCGGTGCGCACCTCGACAGGACAGGCGCAGGCGGTCTACCTGCCCACCGCGGCGCCAGGACTCGGCGACTCCGGGGTGATCATCGGCCGCGAGGTCTACTCGGGCAAGGGCTACATCTACGACCCCTTCCAGCTCTACGGCCAGCAGCTGCCCGCCCCGCACTGGCTGGTGCTCGGCGAGTCGGGCAACGGCAAGTCGGCGCTGGAGAAGACGTACGTGCTGCGCCAGTTGCGCTTCCGCGACCGGCAGGTCGTGGTGCTCGACGCACAGGGCGAGGACGGCGTCGGCGAGTGGAACCTGATCGCCAGGGCCATGGGCCTGACCCCGATCAGGCTCGACCCGATGGCGGCCCTGGACGGCGGCATCAAGCTCAACCCGCTGGACCCGGCGATCACGGTGACCGGTCAGCTGGCGCTGCTGCGCACCATCATCGAGGTGGCGATGGGCCGCGGCCTGGACGAGCGGTCGGGCTTCGCCCTGAAGGTCGCGCACGCCTTTGTGGCCGAGACGGTGACGGAGCGCCAGCCGATCCTCACCGACATCGTGGACCGGCTGCGGCACCCGATGCCGGAGTCCGCCGAGGCGATGAACGTCGCCCTGGACGATGTGCGGGCCTGGGGCCTGGACGTGGCCCTGGTGCTCGACCGGCTGGTCGACGGCGACCTGCGCGGCATGTTCGACGGGCCGACCAGCGCCGGCATCGACCTGGACTCGCCGCTGATCGTCTTCGACCTGTCGCACATCGACCGCAATTCCATCGCCATGCCGATCCTGATGGCGATCGTCGGGGTGTGGCTGGAGCACACCTGGATCCGCCCCGACCGGAAGAAGCGCATCTTCCTGGTCGAGGAGGCCTGGCACATCATCAACTCGCCCTTCGTGGCGCAGCTCTTCCAGCGGCTGCTGAAGTTCGGCCGCCGGCTCGGCCTGTCCTTCGTCGCCGTCGTCCACCACCTGTCCGACGTGGTCGACGGGGCCGCGGCGAAGGAGGCGGCGGCGATCCTGAAGATGGCCTCCACCCGCACCATCTACGCCCAGAAGGCCGACGAGGCGCGGGCCACCGGGCGGGTGCTGGGGCTGCCGCGCTGGGCGGTGGAGATCATCCCGACGCTGACCCCCGGTATCGCCGTCTGGGACGTCAACGGCAATGTGCAGGTGGTCAAGCACCTGATCACCGAGACCGAGCGCCCGCTGGTCTTCACCGACCGCGCCATGACCGAGACCTCGGTGCAGCACGCCGCCGGCATCGCCGCGGAGGCCGAGGCGGAAGCCGAGGCCGAGGCCCGCGCGGAGGCCCATGCCGCGGCGCAGATCGCACTCGCCAAGCAAATGGCCGACGACGCGGTGGCGTGAGATGGCGGCGCAGAAGCGGGAGCAGAGCGGCGGTCTGCCCGACGGGCTGATCGTCGGCGTCATCGCGTTCCTGCTGGGCGTCACCTTGCTGGTGTGGACGGCGACCGGCATCGCGGCGGTCCTCGCCCACGGATCGTGGCCGGGCGACGCGCACTTCACCCGCACCCCGCGGGCGATGCGCGCGCTGATCGGGCAGCCGCACGACATCCCGGCGGCCTGGCCCGGCGCCGAGCCCGCGGAGCTGCCGCGGGCGGGGCTGTTCTGGGGCATCTTCGTCGGGCAGTTCATGGTGCTCTTCGCGGCCGCGGTGTGGGTGCTGAACGTCCTGGCGCGGCTGCGCTCCCGCGGCGAGCGCCGCCCGGCCGCCCCGCCGCCCGAGCCGGTCGCGGCCGCCGCGGTGCCCGCACCGCGCCGCAGGGGCCGCGGCGACGTGCGTGGCGGCGGGGAGCAGTCCGGCGCCATGTACGGCGGGCGGGGCAAGGGCCACGGCGACGGGGACGGGCTCGACGCCTGGTTCCGTACGGTGCCGCAGGCCTTGCCGCCCCGGGCCGCGGACCCGATCACCGCGGAACTGCCCGCGGTCGGGGCCGGCCCGCGCCCGGCCGCCCGTGAGCCGCACCCGGCGGTCCTCGACGGCGGCGAGGTCACCCGCACCTACGCGCTGTTCGCCGGACCTCGCGGCGACCAGGCCAAGCGGATCGTGCAGCCCGCGGTCCTGGCCGCGGCCGGCCCGGTGCTGGTCACCACCGCCGACCCGGACACGTACCACCAGACCGTCGGCAACCGCAGCAAGTTCGGCCCCGTCCACGTCTACGACCCGACGCATCTGCTCGACGTACCCGGACGGCTGCGCTGGGCGCCGCACGGCGGCTGTGAACGCCCCGGCACCGCCGGGATACGCGCGGCGGCGCTGCTGGCGCCGCTGCGTACGGCACGCGCCGACGAGGCCATCGTGCACACCACCGCGGTCACCCTGCTGCGCTGCTGGCTGCACGCCGCGGCCGTCGACGGCCGACCCTTCCGCCAGGTCCACCGCTGGGCGGCCGGCCCCGCGGCCGCCGAAGCGGTACGCATCCTGCGCACCGACACCGGCGCGGCCTCCGGCTGGAGCGGCGAACTGGAGTCGGTGCTGCACGCCCACCCCGAACGGCGGGACGCCGCCCAGGCGTTGATCCGGCAGACGCTGGAGCCGCTGAATTCCGTGCATATCCGCGACGCGTGCAATCCGGCACGTACCGGAGGCCTCGACCTGGAGTCGTGGGGCGCGGAAAGGGGAACGCTTTATGTGGTGGGCGAGCGGATCGAGGATCCGCGCACCCATCTGGGTGCGATGCCCCTGCTCACCGCACTCGTCTCCAGCGTGGTCGAGCACGGCCGGCGCATGGCCGCAGGGTCATCCGCCGGCCGGCTCGACCCACCACTGACCTTCGTGCTGGACGACATCGCGGCCCTCGCCCCGGCCCCTGATCTCCCCACCCTGCTGTCCACCGGCACGGCGGCCGGCCTCCCCACCCTCGCCGTCCTCCGCTCCCCCGAACAGGCCCTGGCCCGCTGGCCCGCCCCCCTGTGGCCCACCGCCGACCTCCGCCTCGCCCTCGGCGACACCCCACCCCCGACCCCCGACACCCTCCACCTCCCCTGACCCTCAGGAGGTCGAGCCCCCCAGGGGCGCGGGGAACTGCGCGCCAAGCCACGAAGCAGCGGCAGGGCGAACGCAACAGAAAGTGGCAGCCGCCCGGGGGCGCGGGGAACTGCGCGCGCAACCACGACGGCGCAGCAGGTGAAGGCACACCGCAAGTGCCACCCCCCGAATGCCCGCGCCCAAGCGCTACGCGCTCAAGCGATGCGCGCGAGGTCCCCCGCGAGCACCCCCCCGAGCAGCGCCTCGCCGCGGGCGAACCGCTCGACCTCCGAGACCGCGTATGCGCCGAGGCGCTGGACCTCCGACCCCTGGCACCCGGCAATGTGCGGCGTGAGCATCACGTTGGGCAGGCTGTGGAGCACGTGCTCCACAGGAAGCGGCTCGGGATCCGTCACGTCGAGGTACGCGTCGAGCCGCCCCGTGGCACAGGCCAGCGCCAGCGCCTCGGTGTCGACGAGCCGCCCCCGCGCCGTGTTGACGACGGCCGCCCCGTCCCGCAGCAGGCCCAGCCTGCGGGCGTCGAGCAGGTGCCGGGTCTCGGGCAGGTCGGGCGCGTGGACGGTGACGATGTCGGAGGCGGTGCACAGCTCGTCGAGGTCGACCAGGCGCGCTCCGAGGGCGGCGGCGTCCGCGGCGGAGACGTACGGGTCGGCCAGCAGCACCTGGAAGCCTGCGTCTGCGGCGAGGAGCCGGGCGATGACGCCGCGCCCGATGCGTGACGCGCCGATGACACCGACGACGGCGCCGTCGGCCCCGCGCCGCTCGGGGTAGCTGGGCAGCCGCCCGCGGCGGTAGTCCGCCGCGGCGCCGAGGGCGCGCCGGGCCGCGAGGACCACCGTGGCCATGGTGAAGTCCACCACCGGCCCGGCGTTGGCGTCGGCGGCCGACGACACGGCGATCCCCCGCTCCCACACCACCGGGTGGACGTGGTGCTTGACGGTGCCCGCGGCGTGGATGACCGCGCCGAGCCGGGGCGCCCGCGCGAGCAGTCCCGCGTCGATCTCGGGCGCCCCCCATCCGGTGAGCAGGATCTCCGCGGTGGCGAGGGCGTCGCCCGCCGCCGGCGTCGCGGCGTCGGTGACGAGCAGCGGATGGACGTCGGCCGGCGTGTCGAGCCGGGCGCGCAGCGGGGCCGGAAGGACCAGGTCCAGGATGTCCTGCCGCATCGCCAGCACCAGCTTCGGCCGCTCGACCATGTCTGCCCTCACGTGTAATCGGTTACTTCCTGATGCATTCAGATTAGGCCCGCCCCACCCACGGGTCAACGTCATCTGTTGCGCGAGGGGTTGACCACGTCGTAGTAACCGGTTTAGTTTCCTCACGCCTTAAGCGTCGAAGAGGACGCGATGGCGATTGCCGAACGGGACGCCACCGGCCGCACAGGGGCGGCAGGTGCGTCCGGTGCAGACCGACGGGCCGGGCGGAAGGGGCGCGGGACGCGCCTGGCACGGCTGCGCAGGGACTGGGTACTGCTGGCACTCATGGCCCCGGGCGTGGCGTATTTCCTGGTCTTCCACTACGGCGCGCTGGCGGGCACCGTCATCGCGTTCAAGGACTACGTCCCCTTCGACGGCCTGTGGGCCAGCCAGTGGGTGGGGCTGGACAACTTCCAGACGATGTTCGGCGATCCGGACTTCTGGTCCGCGGTCCTCAACACCGTCTGGATCGCACTGCTGCAACTGGTCTTCTTCTTCCCCGTGCCGATCGCTCTGGCGATGCTGCTGCACAGCCTGACCAGTCGCAGCGTCCGCGAGTTCGTGCAGTCGGTGGCGTATCTGCCGCACTTCCTGTCCTGCGTGGTCGCGGTCTTCCAGCAGGTGCTCGGCGAGACCGGCCTGCTCAACAACGTGCTGGGCGACGCCCATCTGCACACCGTGGACATCGCCCCGCGAGGCCGACTTCGCCGCGTCCAAGTGCGCCGACCTGTCCGAGTACCTCTCCGGCGACGCCGTCAAGGCCCACCCGAACCTGGCGAACCTGGCGACGTACGTATGGCAGGACATGGGCCACATCGGCGGCCGCATCCACGGCGTACCCGTCCAGCGTTTTCGGCCTCCAGCCGGAGACCAACAGCCGGGTCGGCGCGTCCATCGACACCTTCCGCACGGACACCGTCGGCTCCATCATCGCCGGCCGCAAACCGCTGAGCGCGTGGGACGACACGGTCAAAAAGATGCGCAATATGGGCCTGGGCCAGATCGCCGCGGACTATGCCAAGGATTACGCCTCGAACCACTGACATGTACGGACCCGCGCCGCCGCACCAAGGCCATTACGCTGGTCGGCGGCGCGGCCGTAACGGACACCGGCACGCAACGGACACCGGCACGCCGGGGTCGTCGGACCGGGGACATCGGATGGCGGAGATGGCGGAGACTTCACCAGGGCCCGGCGCCATAGGGCCGGGCGCGACCGGCGGCGGCACCCGCCGCGTCACCATCCGCGACGTCGCGGACCGGGCGGGCGTCTCGGTCGCCACCGTCTCGCGGGTGCTGGCCGGCAACTACCCCACGTCCGCGGCCGCCCGCGCCAAAGTGCTGCGGGCCGTCAAAGACCTCGACTACGTCATCGACGGCCGCGCCCGCGCCCTGGCCGGCACCGGCCCCAAGACGGTCGCCGTCATCGTCTCCTCGGTGGACAGCGCCTTCTACGCCACCGTGGCCCAGGGCGTCGAGCAGGAGGCCGCCGCCCGCGGCCGGCTGTGCATGGTCTGCAGCCACGGCGGTGACGAGGCGCGCGAACTGGCCCTGGTCCAGATGATGCGCGAGCAGCGCTCCGAATTCGTCGTCCTGGTCGGCGGCGCCGTCGAAGACGAGCACTACCAGGCCCGCCTCACCGAATACGCCCACGGCCTGGCCGCCGCCGGCTCCCGCCTGGTCCTGTGCGGCCGGCCCGCGCCCAGCCCCGACATGCCCGTCCTCGTCATCGAGTACGACAACGAGGCCGGCGCCTACGCCGTCGTCAGCCACCTGCTGTCGGCCGGCCACCGCGACATCCTCTACCTGGGCACCATGCCCGGCCACACCACCGTCGAGCCGCGCATCGCCGGCTACCGCCGCGCCCTCGCCGACCACGGCCTCCCCCCGTCCGCGGAACGCATCGCGGGCGTGGGGCTCGGCCGCAGCCACGGCTACGCCGCCATGCGCCAGATCCTCGCCGACTGCGACGGCCGCCCCCCCTTCACCGCCGTCTTCGCCGGCGACGACCAGACCGCCGCCGGCGCGATGGCCGCGATGCGCGAGCACGGCCTGCGCACACCCGACGACATCTCGGTCGTCGGCTACAACAACGACGGCCTCGCCCAGGACCTCAACCCGCCGCTGACCACGGTCAACATCCCCGCCTACGAACTGGGCCGCGAAGCCGTCCGCCTCGCCCTGGCGGAAACCACCCCCCGCCCCACCACCCAGTCCCGCCACCTCCTGGGCACCCACACGGTCCTGCGCCAGAGCGTCCGCCCCTTGCTGTGAGGGCCGCGCCCCACGGCGGGACCTCGACGGAGTCGTAGCCCGCCAGGTTCCCGTAGACGGCCAGCCGCCCGTGCGGCGCGAACAGCGCGAGGTTCGCCCTCCGCCGGAGCCTCCGACGGGATCGAGGACGACATCCGCCGCGAGCCCTCCCCGGTGCATGCCAAAGTGTTGATCGCCCGTCTCACCCCCGAAGGCACACCCAGCTCGACCGCGCCTACCAGGAGGTCAACATCCTGGAACGGCAGCTGTCCGACACCTTCAGCCCCGCCGAGCACGCGGCCCTGTGCGACCTGCTCGACCGGGCGACGGCGACCCTGGTCGACCAGACCCGCCGCCCCTGACCAGCCCGGCCGCTACTCCCGCAGCGACCTCGACAGCCCGAACTCCGGCAGCAACCCGTTGTCGACGAACCTGGTCATCGCCGAGACCCGGTCCCCCGACAGCGTCAGCAGCATCACCCCGTGCGCGTGCACGATCGCCGAGCCCCGGTCCCGCCGGTAGAAGCCGAACGCCGGCTGCCCGTTCGCCCGGACAGGCCGCAGCACATAGCTGCGCCCGGCGGTCAGCACGACGGACCGCAGGAAGTGCCCGACAGCCGCACGCCCCTGGTATTCCATGTCGAGCGGCGGCATCGTCAGCCACACGTCATCGGTGAGCAGCACCAGGAGCGCGTCCACGTCGCCCGCCTCGAAGGCCCGCACGAAGGCCTCCACCACCCGCCGCTCCCGCGCCGACCCCGGCAGCGGCGCCCGCTCCCGGTCGGGCCCCGGCAATTCCGCCGCCAGCGCGGCCCGCGCCCGCTTGAGCGCGTTGGTCACCGCGTTCTCGGTGGTGGCGAGCATCCGGGCCACTTCCGCCGCCCTGAAGCCCATCACGTCGCGCAGCACCAGGACGGCCCGCTGCCGCGGCGGCAACTGCTGCAATCCCGTCAGGAACGCCAGCGACACGGCCTCCCGGGTCTCGTACCTCGCCTCCGGGTCAGGCGCCCGGTCGGGCAGGTCGGCGAGCAGCGCGTCCGGATACGGTTCGAGCCACGACGGCTCGGCACGGTGGCGTGTCGGCTCGGGCAACGAGGCCTCCATCGGTACGTAGGCGGGCTCGCGCTGGCGGCGCCGGCCGCCGGCCCGCAGCGCGTTCAGACAGCGGTTGGTCGCGATCCGGTAGAGCCAGGTCCGCACCGACGCCCGGCCCTCGAAGCCGTCGAGCCCGCGCCAGGCCGCCAGCAGGGTCTCCTGCAGCACATCCTCCGCGTCCTGCAACGACCCGAGGATCCGATAGCAGTGGACCTGCAACTCCCGCCGGTAGGGCTCCGTCAGCCGCCGGAAGGCATCCCCGTCCCCCGCCCGCGCCAGCTCCAGTACGTCAACCGCGTCCGCCATGTCGGCCCTCCTCACACCCGCATGCGTCCATCCTCACCAGTACAGACACCGCCGGCACCGAAAAACGGCCGCAACGCAGAAAAGCGTCAGCCCCCGTGCGGTGCACGGGGGCTGACGCTTTATCAAAAATTGTTCGGCGGTGTCCTACTCTCCCACAGGGTCCCCCCTGCAGTACCATCGGCGCTGAAAGGCTTAGCTTCCGGGTTCGGAATGTAACCGGGCGTTTCCCTAACGCTATGACCACCGAAACACCATGAAACACACACCACACCCCCGACACCTGCCCGCAAAGGACAGTGAGGGTGTGTGGTAGCTGGTTGTTTCAGAACCACACAGTGGACGCGAGCAACTGAGGACAAGCCCTCGGCCTATTAGTACCGGTCAGCTCCACCCCTTACAGGGCTTCCACATCCGGCCTATCAACCCAGTCGTCTACTGGGAGCCTTACCCCATCAAGTGGGTGGGAGCCCTCATCTCGAAGCAGGCTTCCCGCTTAGATGCTTTCAGCGGTTATCCCTCCCGAACGTAGCCAACCAGCCATGCCCTTGGCAGGACAACTGGCACACCAGAGGTTCGTCCGTCCCGGTCCTCTCGTACTAGGGACAGCCCTTCTCAAGACTCCTACGCGCGCAGCGGATAGGGACCGAACTGTCTCACGACGTTCTAAACCCAGCTCGCGTACCGCTTTAATGGGCGAACAGCCCAACCCTTGGGACCGACTCCAGCCCCAGGATGCGACGAGCCGACATCGAGGTGCCAAACCATCCCGTCGATATGGACTCTTGGGGAAGATCAGCCTGTTATCCCCGGGGTACCTTTTATCCGTTGAGCGACGGCGCTTCCACAAGCCACCGCCGGATCACTAGTCCCTACTTTCGTACCTGCTCGACCCGTCAGTCTCACAGTCAAGCTCCCTTGTGCACTTACACTCAACACCTGATTGCCAACCAGGCTGAGGGAACCTTTGGGCGCCTCCGTTACCCTTTAGGAGGCAACCGCCCCAGTTAAACTACCCACCAGACACTGTCCCTGATCCGGATCACGGACCGAGGTTAGACATCCAGCACGACCAGAGTGGTATTTCAACGACGACTCACCACCGGCTGGCGCCGATGTTTCACAGTCTCCCACCTATCCTACACAAGCCGAACCGAACACCAATATCAAGCTATAGTAAAGGTCCCGGGGTCTTTCCGTCCTGCTGCGCGAAACGAGCATCTTTACTCGTAGTGCAATTTCACCGGGCCTATGGTTGAGACAGTCGAGAAGTCGTTACGCCATTCGTGCAGGTCGGAACTTACCCGACAAGGAATTTCGCTACCTTAGGATGGTTATAGTTACCACCGCCGTTTACTGGCGCTTAAGTTCTCAGCTTCGCCACACCGAAATGTGACTAACCGGTCCCCTTAACGTTCCAGCACCGGGCAGGCGTCAGTCCGTATACATCGCCTTACGGCTTCGCACGGACCTGTGTTTTTAGTAAACAGTCGCTTCTCGCTGGTCTCTGCGGCCACACCCAGCTCACCGAGTAAATCGGATCACCAGACATGGCCCCCCTTCTCCCGAAGTTACGGGGGCATTTTGCCGAGTTCCTTAACCATAGTTCACCCGAACGCCTCGGTATTCTCTACCTGACCACCTGAGTCGGTTTAGGGTACGGGCCGCCGTAAAACTCGCTAGAGGCTTTTCTCGACAGCATAGGATCATCCACTT